>JBBJOB010000122.1:0-6319 GCA_037721455.1 Solirubrobacteraceae bacterium
CCTCAGGCGGGCGCGGCGTGCTTCGCCGAGCGCTCGGCCCGCCGCTCCGCGCGAACGCGCGCGAGGACGCCCTCGCGGCCATGCTGCGTCAGCCCCGAGTACAGGACGCGGATCTCGGTGAAGATCTCGTCGGCCACAGCCTGCTGCTGGTCGCGTGTCGGGGTCTCCGTGCGCTCGTAGCGCAGCGGATCGCCGTACTGCACGGTGACCTTGGGGAACTGGCCGCGCTTCCAGTTGCGCACCTTGGAGGAACCCTGAATGGCCACGGGGACCACCGGGGCGCCTGACTCCAGGGCCAGGCGGCCGATGCCCGGCTTGGCCTTCTCGCTCAGGTCGCCGGTGCGCGAGCGTCCGCCCTCGCAGTACATGACGAGCGCGTTGCCGCGCTCCAGGACGGTGTGCGCGGTCGCGAAGGCCTTCTCGTCGCGTGCGCCGCGGCGGATGGGGAACACGCCGCCGTGGGTGTAGATCCACTGGAGTGGCGGCTCGAAGAGCTGGGACTTGGCCATGAACTGCACCTTGCGCCGGATGGCCGCTCCGGTGAAGAAGTGGTCCATGAACGAGAAGTGGTTGGGCGCGAGGATGACCGGGCCGCTCTGGGGGACCTTGTCGGATGAGATCCCGCGCAGGCGGAAGAAGCTCAGCGCGTAGAGGGAGGTGGTCGTGCGCACGAACTCATAGACCCAGTCGGGCTGGCGCGTGCGTGTGCGCTCGTGGAAGGCGTCGAAGTACTCCTCGGGCCGAGGGTCCTTGTAGACCTGCTCCTTCATGGAGGCCAGCTGCTCCTCCCGTGGCATGGGTCGAAGGCTACCCAGCCGCCCAGCCTCGTGCGCGCTCGAGCGCGCGCGACCATCCGTCCAGCAGCTCGGCGCGCTCGTCGGCGCCCATCCGCGGCTCGAAGCGCCGCCCCTCGCGCCGGTCGGACGCCGCGCGATCCTGTCTCCACAGCCCCACGCCGACGCCGGCCATGCAGGCCGCGCCCAGCGCCGTCGTCTCGGGCACCTCGGGCAGCACCACGGGCACGCCGAGCACGTCGGCCTGGAACTGCATCAGCCACGAGTTGACCGTGGCCCCGCCGTCGGCGCGCAGCTCGCGCAGGGGCTCCACGCCGGCGGCCTCCATGGCCGCCACGGCGTCCACCGTCTGGTAGGCCATGGCCTCCAGGGTCGCGCGGGCCACGTGCGCGCGGGAGGTGCCCCGGGTGAGACCGACGATGAGGCCCCGCGCGTAGGGGTCCCAGTGTGGCGAGCCCAGCCCGGTGAGGGCGGGCACGAAGTACACGCCGTCGTTGGCCTGTAGCGAGGCCGCCAGCCCCTCGGTCTCGTCGGCCCTGTCGATGATCCCCAGGCCGTCGCGCAGCCACTGCACCCCGGCGCCGGTGACGAAGATGGCCGCCTCCAGCGCGTAGGTGGTGCGCTCACCGATCCGCCAGGCCACCGTGGAGAGCAGACCCTGGGCCGGCGGCGGTGGCACGTCGCCGGCGTTGAGCAGGACGAACGAGCCGGTTCCGTAGGTGTTCTTGCCCAGCCCCTCTTCGAGGCAGCCCTGGCCGTAGAGCGCGGCCTGCTGGTCCCCCGCTGCGCCGGCCACGGGCACGCCGTCGAAGCCCGGCAGCACGCCGTCGCGCGTGCGCCCCAGCTCCCCGATGGACGGGCGGATCTCGGGCAGCGCACGGCGCGGCACGTCGCCCAGCAGCGCGAGCAGGTCGTCGTCCCACGCACAGGAGCCGATGTCGCACAGCAGGGTCCGCGAGGCGTTGGAGACCTCCGTGGCGTGCTCGCCGGTGAGGTTGAACAGGACCCAGGCGTCGATGGTGCCCAGGACGGCCCGCCCGTCGCGCGCGCGCTCGCGCAGACCCTCGACGTTGTCCAGCAGCCACTCGAACTTCGTGGCACTGAAGTAGGGGTCCAGGACGAGCCCGGTGCGCTCGCGGATCAGCGGCTCGTGTCCGGCCTCGCGCAGCGCGTCGCAGCGGGCCGCGGTGCGCCGGTCCTGCCACACCAGGGCGTGGTGCAGCGGCTCGCCGGTGGCCGGGTCCCAGGCGCAGACCGTCTCGCGCTGGTTGGTGATGCCGATGGCGGCCAGCTCGCCCCCGGCCACGCCGGCGTCCTCGAGCGCCTCGCCGGCCACCGCGCGGGTCGCCGCCCAGATCTCGGCGAGATCGTGCTCCACCCAGCCCGGACGGGGGAAGTGCTGGGTGAGCTCGCGGCTGGAGCGGCCGACCGGCTCGCCGTCGGCGTCGAAGACCAGGCACGTCGTCCCCGTCGTTCCCTGGTCGATCGCGAGCACCACCGGCGCGCAGCGTATTGTTCGCGCCGTTCCGGCGGCGAGGGGAGGGCGCGATGGCCAACGTGGAGGCCCATATCACGGGCACGGTGTGGAAGATCGAGGTCGCCGTCGGCGACGCCATCGACGAGGGCGACACCGTGGTCACCCTCGAGTCTATGAAGATGGAGATGCCCGTCGAGGCCGAGGATGGGGGCACCGTGAGGGAGATCCGCTGCCAGGAGGGCCAGGCGGTCAACGAGGGGGACACGCTCGTCGTGCTCGAGTAGCGCGGGCCCCCACCGCGTGCAGGATTCGTTGCGGGCCTGGGCGCCCGCGGCCGGTGCGAAACGTGACGTTTCTGCATCAAGCGTCCATAGAGGCAGGTAAAGCGCGACTTACGAATGGAGGATGCGTTCCAGTTAGCACCGGTGCCGGACAGCGCATGGCACCGGTTGTCCCCCCCAACACCCCAAGGAGGAAGGCTGTATGCCCAACCCCAAGAGCTGGTTCGGTCGCGGGAACACCCGCGCCCTTCTGATCAGCGGCGGCGTTCTTGCGCTGTTCATCACAGGCAGTGCCTTTGCAGTCGGCGAGGGCGACCCGCTGACCGGCGGGGAGCGTAACCCGGAGGCCAATCAGACGCAGCAGTTCGCCGTCGAGACGCAGATCATCGGCGACATCGCGGCCTCGACCGCGGCCGACGGTGGCTACGTCACCCGTCAGTCGAACACGCGCACCGGTGCTGACGCCGGCGGCGCGGCCATCTATGGCTGCCGTTCGACGAAGGGCACCGCGCAGGGCGGCGAGGGCTGCCTGCGTGCCAACAACCTCGCCAAAGGCATCGCCCTCGAGGTCCAGTCCAGCGGCGTCCCCGCTCTGTTCCAGGTCGGCACGGCCCCGGGTACCGTCGTTGATCAGCCCCCGTTCGCGACCAACGGCAACGGCGTGGTTGAGAACCTGAACGCTGACGAGGTCGACGGCCTCGACGCCGAGGAGATCGGAACCGCGGGCAACCTCTTCGCCCGCGTCAACGATGACGGCGCCGGCGACGGCCGCGGTCGCACCGCCAGCGCCAGGACCGGCGAGGGCGTGTACACCGCGACCTTCGGCAAGCGCGACATCTCCGGCTGCGCGTTCAACGCGACGCAGGTCAACACGGACGAGCCCGGCACGATCAGCGTGCAGCTGACCGAGGGAACCAACAACCAGCTCACCGTGCGCACGTTCGACGAGGCGGAGGATCCGTTCATCGCCGACCCCGCCGCGGGCGCCGCGGCCGATGCGACCATCCCTAACCCGGAGGCCGACGGCAACCAGCCCGAGGACCGCGCGTTCAACCTGACGGTCACCTGCTAGCGCAGGTTGATCGTTCCCGGAGCGGGCTCGTCCCGCTGCGGGTCCGCAGAACTTCGAGGGGCGCCTCCGGGCGCCCCTCGTTGCGTCTGCGTCCGGCCCTTTCCTAGGCGGTACGCTGCGGACTAGGGTGACCAAGCCATGAGCGAGCAGGTCAACATCCACGAGGCGAAGACACACCTCTCGCGGCTCATCGAGCGTGTCGAGGCCGGCGAGGAGATCGTGATCGCTCGCGCGGGGCGGCCGGCGGCGCGCCTGGTGCCGGCGCGCCGGAAGGGCGAGCGGCCGCTCGGGACGTTCCGGGGGAAGATCTGGATGGGCGAGGACTTCGACGACCCGCTACCGCCCGACATGGTTTCCGGGTTCGCCTACGACGACGAGCCCTGAGCTGCGGCTCCTGCTCGACACGCACGCGCTCCTGTGGGCACTCAAAGAGCCCGATCGCCTGAGTGATCGCGCTCGCGATGCGCTCCTCGACCAGGGCAACGATGTCCTGGTGAGCGCTGTGAGTCCCTGGGAGATCGCCATCAAGGTCGCGGTCGGACGGCTCTCGGTGTCGGGTGATATGCCTGCGGAGATGGAGCGCTTCGGGTTCGCGGAGCTCCCAGTGCGCTTCAACCACGCGGCAGCGGTGCGCGATCTTCCGCTCCTGCACCGTGACCCTTTCGACCGGATGCTCGTCGCCCAAGCCCGATATGAGGGGCTGACGCTCGTGACCCGCGACGCGCAGGTGCGCGCCTACCCCGTCGCGAGCCTGGAGGCGTGATCGGCGATGCGCGTCGCGCCCATCCAGCCCGGGGACCTGATCGAGATCGACAAGAAGGGGCGGCGGATCTTCGGGCTCGTGCTGCGCGTGGAGCGCACCGGCGACGTGCGCTTCGAGCCGCTGTGCCCGGGCGTGAGCTGGCGTTCGGCCCCGGCGCGTGAGGTCACCCGCCACTGGCGCAAGGCGGCCCGCCGACGCGGCGCGCCGGATCCTGACGTCCACGAGGGCCAGCTCGGCCTCGACGGGCTCGAGGGCTGAGCACGTGAAGCTCGTCACCTGGAACGTCAACTCGCTCAAGGCGCGCCTGCCCGGGTGTGGGATCGACCGCGACTTCCGCAAGGGCCCCAAGCCCTCCGACCACGCGCCGCTGCTGGCCGAGCTCGCTTGAGCGACCGCCGTGTGCGGTAGCCCGGGGGCATGAAACAGCGAACCGTCGGCCGCAACGGCCCCACCGTCTCCGCCCTCGGCCTTGGCTGCATGGGCATGTCCGAGTTCTACGGCCCCTCCGACGACGAGCAGTCGATCGCGACCATCCACCACGCCCTCGAGATCGGCGTGACCTTCCTGGACACCGCCGACATGTACGGCTCCGGGCACAACGAGGAGCTCGTGGGCCGCGCGCTCGCCGGCCGGCGCGACTCCGTGACCCTGGCCACCAAGTTCGCCAACCGCAAGGACGCCGACGGGGGGCGCTACGTCGACAACCGCCCCGAGTACGTGCACGAGGCCTGCGACGCCTCGCTGCAGCGCCTCGGGGTCGAGCACATCGACCTCTACTACATGCACCGCCGCGACCCCGACGTCCCGATCGAGGACTCCGTCGGCGCGATGGCCGAGCTCGTGCGGGCGGGCAAGGTGCGCCACATCGGCCTCAGCGAGGTCGGCGCCGACACCCTGCGCGCGGCCAACGACGTCCACCCCATCGCGGCGCTGCAGAGCGAGTGGTCGCTGTGGACCCGCGGCCTGGAGGAGGACATCATCCCCACCGCCAGCGAGCTGGGCATCGGCATCGTCCCCTACTCCCCCATCGGCCGCGGCTTCCTCACCGGCGCGCTGCCCTCGCGCGAGGAGCTGGCCGAGGACGACTTCCGCCGCAACAACCCCCGCTTCGCCGACGAGAACGTCGAGCAGAACCTGGAGATCGTCGAGAAGGTCCGCGCCATCGCCGACGACGCGGGCGCGACGCCCGCGCAGGTCGCGCTGGCCTGGCTGCTGGGCCGCGGCGAGGACGTCGTCCCGATCCCCGGCACCCGCAACCAGGGCCGGTTGGACGAGAACGCCGCCGCGGTCGACCTCGCGCTCACCGCAAGCCAGATCTCAGAGCTGGACGCTCTCGGCGAAGGCGCCGGCAGTCGCTACCCGGAGGCGATGATGGCGGGCCTGGAGACGTAACGGGTTTCGCCTCCGGTCCTCTCAAGTTCGGAACGGGTTTCGCCTCCGGTCCTCTCAAGTTCGGACCTCCGGCGACGTCACCTTACTCAGTGGCAACTTCGAGGATGCTCGAGTCGATGAGCCACTCGACGGGGGCGCGGTCGTCGGTGTAGACCTCGCCCCCGGGCAGGCGCGGAGCCAGCCGCGCGGCGGCCTCGCGGGCGCGTGGCTGGATCTCCTGCGGCAGCGAGGGGATCGCCGCGCGCAGCCGCGCCGGGCCGGCGCCGCGGTCGGTGGTGCCGATGAGCAGCGTGTTGGTGTCCTCGGCGGGGTCGCGCATGACGGTGGGAAACACCTCGGCCATCGTGCGCCCCAGCACGGTCTCCAGGTCGTCGTTGCCCTCGGGGTGGCCGACGTTGACCATGACCACGCCGCCGGGGTTGAGCTTCTCGCGCGCCAGCTCGAAGAACTCCACCGTGGTCATGTAGAAGGGGATGTAGGGCTGACGGTAGGCGTCGACGAGGATCGCGTCGTAGCGCTCCTGCGTCGACTCCAGCCACG
>JBBJOB010000123.1:0-6315 GCA_037721455.1 Solirubrobacteraceae bacterium
GCGCCCCTCGTCGCGGTCTGAGCGCCCCTCGTCACGAACGTGAGCACGATCGGGGGCGACGGGCCGCTCCTCCACGACCTCCTTGCGGCGACGGCCGCGCGTGCGCGGCAGTAGTGCAAGGACCAGCAGGATGGCGGCCGGCGCGCCCCAGGCCAGCGTCGTCGGGCCGTCGGCGGCGAAGATGCCGGCGACGTCGTCGCCGTACCACAGCGCGAGGCTCGACGCCGCGCCCAGCACGAGGCCGACGAACAGCGACACACCCTTGGCAGCCAAGTGCAGCGGCGCGGCGAGGAGGAGCAGGGCGCCGGCGCCGGCGAACAGCAGGTTCGTCCACCCGTTGCCGAGGATGCCCAGGAACGGCTCGCCCTGCACGTCGCCGTCGAGGGGCGACGCGTCGAAGTTGGCGTCGCCGAAGATCAGCGCCAGGACGCCGTAGGCCAACAGCAGCAGGCCGACGATGGCCACCGGCCCTTTAGCCAGCGAGCTCCCTCCCTTGGTGTCGGCGGAACGATGGGCTGGGTCGGCGGTGCGGCGGCGTTTCATGGTTGGGTCCTCCTGGTCGCGGACGGCGGCGCCTCGCTTCCAGTGGTACCCGCCGGCGCCATGGCGCACCGCGAGCGTTGCTACCCGTCCTCCCCGTCGTCCTCCTCGCCGGCGGGCGGGATGACGCGGATGATGCGGTCATCCTCCTCGACGGGGGCGCCGCGACCGTCGCGGTTGGAGGTGGTGACCCACAACGTCCCGTCGGGCGCCTCGACGACGGCGCGCAGGCGACCGTACTCGCCCTCCAGCAGCACCTCGTCGGCGACCACCTCGGCCCCGTCGAGCTCGAGGCGGTGCAGCTCCCGGCCGGCCAGCGCGGCGAGCACGTAGTCGCCGGTCCACGACGAGCCCTCCTCGCTCACGAAGGCCGCGCCCGAGGGGGCGATGGAGTCCTGGTAGAGCTGGACCGGCGCCGTGAAGTCCCCGTGGTCCTCGCCCGTCACCTCCGGCCAGCCGTAGTTCTCACCCTCGCGGATCAGGTTCACCTCGTCGCAGCACGTCGGGCCGTGCTCGGTGGCGAACAGGCGCCCACTGCCGGGCTGCCAGTCCAGGCCCTGCGGGTTGCGGTGGCCGCTGGAGACGATCTGGGGCTCGGTGGTCGAGGAGCGGAACTGGCCCGGGGTGAGGCGCAGCACCTTGCCGTTGAGCGAGGTCCCGTCCTGGGGCAGCGACTCGTCGCCCGCGTCGCCGGTGAGCACGTAGAGAGCGCCATCGGGGCCGAAGCGCAGGCGCCCGGAGTCGTGGATGGGCCCGGCGGCGATGCCCTCGAGCACCACCTCGTCGAGCTCCATCGCGCTGCCGTCCTCCTCCACGGTCCAGCGCTGGACCTCCATGCCGTCGGCGGTGGTGACGAACAGGTAGGCGAAGGGCTCGCCGTCCTCGAAGCGCGGATCGAGGTCTATGCCCAGCAGGCCGCCCTCCCCCTCGGCCTGGGTCTCCACCTCGGTGACGGGCTCGGGCGTGAGCTCGCCGTCGCTGGAGACCAGGCGCACCCGGCCGGGGCGCTCGGTGACCAGCGCGTCGCCCGAGGGCAGGAAGGTCACGTCCCAGGGGATCTCCAGGCCGGTGGTGATCACCTCCGCTTCGAAGTCGCCGTCGGCGCGCACCAGCGCGTCGCCGGGGCCGGCCTCGGGCGCGGTCTCGGTGGTCTGCCCCGGCGTCTCGGGGAGCTCCTCCTGGGCGGCCGGCGGATCGTCCTGGGCGCCGCAGCCGGCGAGCCCGAGGAGAGCGATGAGCAGGATTATCGGCAGGGCGCGGGGCATGCGTTTGATCGAGGGTAGGAGGCGGGGGCCCGCTTCCGCGGCCACTGCGACCTTCAAAGCACCATGCTGCGCGGCCGCCGTCGGCACCCCTCGTCTCCGGGCGAGCAAGAAAACCCCAAGACACCGATCGGGATTCGCTACATTACGACCCTCGCTCCTCGACCTCGAGACGCCGGAGGGACCCGTCAGCGATGAACAAGAACGAGCGCATCAAGGCCGACAAGGACGGCCTGGACGTCCACGATGCCCTCATGCGCGCCGCGCGGGAGGGCTGGGAGACCCTCGACGACGACGACACGGCGCGTCTGAAGTGGTACGGGCTGTACCCGCACAACACCAAGGACGGCTTCTTCATGCTGCGCACGAAGGTCGTGCAGGGCGTGCTCAGCGCCGACCAGGCGGCCGTCATGGCCTCGATCGCGCAGGACTTCGGCCGCGGGATCATCGATTGCACCACGCGCCAGTGCTTCCAGATCCACTGGATCACGCTGGACAACGTGCCGGAGATCTTCCGCCGCCTGGACGAGGTCGGCCTCACCACCACGGGCGCCTGCGGCGACATCGTGCGCAACGTGGTGGGCTGCACGCTGGCAGGCCTCGCCCACGACCAGATCGTCGACGGCGCGGCCACCGCCGACGCGCTGCACGAGCACTTCCTGGGCAATCGCCTCTTCTCCAACCTGCCGCGCAAGTTCAAGATCTCGGTCACCGGCTGCGCCGAGGACTGCGCGCGCGGGCTGATCAACGACGTGGCGCTGTCGGGCGCCATCCATGACGACGGGACGCGGGGCTTCAACCTGCGCGTGGGCGGCGGCCTGTCCAGCCACCCGCGCTTCGCCCGCGCGCTGGACATCTTCGTGTCACCGGAGGAGACGCCAGAGGTCATCGAGGGTGTCGTGGCCATGTTCCGCGACAGCGACGAGAACCGCCGGAAGCGCGGCAAGGCGCGCATCAAGTTCCTCGTCGACGCAATGGGCCCCGACGACTTCCGCGCCGAGGTGGAGCGCCGGGTGGGCCACGAGCTGCGCCACGCCGCCCCTCAGCAGCCCGACATGCTGGGCCACGACCACATCGGCGTCAGCGAGCAGCACGACGGCGAGCACAGCGCGGTGGGCTTCTGCGTGCCGGTCGGCCGCCTGCGCGCCTCGCAGCTCGCCGAGTTCGCGCGCCTGGCCCGCGAGTACGCCTCGGTCCCCGAGGTCCGCCTGACCCATCAGCAGAACGTGCTGCTGCCCAACATCCCCAACGAGCGCGTGGAGGAGCTGATGGGCACCGAGCTGGCCCAGCAGCTCAGCCCCCGGCCGACGCTGTTCACCCGCGGGATGCAGAGCTGCACGGGCAAGGAGTTCTGTGGGCTGGCCAAGGTCTACACCAAGGAGCGCGCCAAGGAGATCTCCGCGTTCCTGGACGAGCACGTGAATCCCAACGGCCACGGCGAGGACTTCCGCCTGCACTTCGCCGGCTGCTCGTCGTCGTGCGCCCAGCACCAGATCGGCGACATCGGCATCGAGGGCGTGCTCAAGAAGGTCGAGGGCGAGTTCGTCGAGGCGATGGACATCCGCATCGGCGGGCGCCTGGGCCCCGACCCGCGCTTCGGCGAGCACGTCATCCGCAAGGTGCCCCACTGGGACCTCAACGAGACCCTGCTGCGCATCTTCACCGTCTACGAGACCAACCACGCCGAGGGCGAGACGTTCCGCGCCTTCGCGGCGCGTACGCCGGCTGACTGGTGGACCGAGCAGCTCACGCCCGAGGAGGTCGAGGCGTGAGGCCCCACGGGTCCACCCACACCGACGCGGTGGACCCGCAGGACGGCCGATCGGGTGCAGCGGAGGAGGTGCTCGCCCGGGCGGTCGAGCGCCACCCGGGCCTGGTGATGCTGTGCTCCTTCCAGAAGGAGGAGTCGGTCATCGTGGACGCACTGGTGCGCAACGGCGGGGCGCTCCCGCGCATCGTCACGATCGACACCGGCGTCCTGTTCGGCGAGACGCTGAGCACGTGGCGGGCCTTCGAGGAGCGCTTCGGGATCACGGTCGAGGTCGAGGACGCCCGCGGCGACTGGACCGGGCCCGAGCACTGCTGCGCCACGGCGAAGGTCGCGGCGCTGGAGCGCGCGCTGGCCGGTGCCGACGCCTGGATCACCGGCATCCGTCGCGAGCAGTCGCCGACGCGGGCCGGCGCGCAGCCCGTCGAGCATGACGCGGTGCGGGGCATCGCGAAGTACAACCCGCTGGTCGCGTGGACCGAGCGCGACCTGTGGGCGCGGATCGTCGAGCGCGACCTGCCCTACCACCCGCTGCACGACCAGGGCTATGCGTCGGTCGGCTGCACGCCGTGCACGCAGCCCGGCAGCGGGCGCGAGGGGCGCTGGGCGGGCTCCGCGAAGACCGAGTGCGGCCTGCACGCCGCTCCGGCCGCCGGCTGACACCGACGTGGACCCGCTGATCATCGTGTTCGGGCTGGCCGTGGGCGTCCTCGTCGGCCTGACGGGGATCGGCGGCGGCTCGCTGCTCACCCCGCTGCTCATCCTCGTGGTGGGCGTCAAGCCGGTGGTGGCCATCGGCACCGACCTGTTCTACGGCGCGGTGACCAAGACGGTGGGCGGCTGGCGCCACCTGCGCCAGGGGACCGTGGACCTGGGCGTCTCGGGCTGGATGGCGCTGGGCAGCGTGCCCGGCTCGCTGCTGGGCGTGCTGGCCCTCACCGCGCTGCAGGCCGGCTACGGCGACGCCTTCGAGTCGGTGCTGCTGGGCTTCGTGGCCGCCGCGCTGCTGGTGGTGTCGCTGGCCATCCTGGGCCGCGCGGTGTTCCTACGTGTGTTCGCCGAGCACGAGGTCGTGGAGCTCACTCCGCGCCTGCGGGTGACCGCGGTGCTCATCGGCCTCACCCTCGGCGCGCTCATCGGGCTGACCTCGGTGGGCAGCGGCGCGCTCATCGGGCTGGCCCTCATCCTCGTCTTCCGCCTCACGCCCCACCGCGTGGTGGGCACCGACGTGTTCCACGCGGCGCTGCTGCTGTGGACCGCCGCGCTGGCCCACATGGCCAGCGGGAACGTCGACTTCGCGCTGGCGGGCACGCTGCTGGTGGGCTCCATCCCCGGTGTGTGGCTGGGTACGGCGCTGCTGCCGATGGTGCCCGCGGCGGGCCTGCGCCCCGCGCTGGGCTGCGTGCTGCTGGGTGCCGCGCTGGGCGTGCTCAGCAAGGCGGGCGTCGAGATGCCCGCCGCCCTCATCGTCGGCGTCCCGCTGGCCGCGGGCGCCCTGGCCTTTACCGTCCACCGGCTGCGCCGCGAGGAGGCGGTCGTCCCCGCATGACCACCATCACCACCGAGCTCACCAACCTGGCCCAGCTCGAGTCCGAGGCCATCCACGTCATGCGCGAGGTCGCCGCCGAGCTGGAGCGTCCTGTGCTGCTGTTCAGCGGGGGCAAGGACTCGATCGTCCTGCTGCGCCTGGCCGAGAAGGCCTTCCGCCCCGGGCGCTTCCCGTTCCCCCTCATGCACGTGGACACGGGCCACAACTTCCCCGAGGTCATCGCCTTCCGCGACCGCCGCGTGGCCGAGCTGGGCGAGCGGCTGATCGTGGCCTCGGTGCAGGACTCCATCGACCGCGGGCGTGCGGTCGAGGAGACCGGCCCGCGCGCCTCGCGCAACCGCCTGCAGACGGTCACGCTGCTGGACGCCATCGAGGCCCACGGCTTCGACGCGGCCTTCGGCGGGGCGCGGCGCGACGAGGAGCGCGCGCGGGCCAAGGAGCGCATCTTCTCCTTCCGCGACGACTTCGGCGGCTGGGACCCCAAGCGCCAGCGCCCGGAGCTGTGGAACCTCTACAACGGGCGCATCCGCCGCGGCGAGCAGGTGCGCGTGTTCCCGCTGTCCAACTGGACCGAGCTGGACGTGTGGCGCTACATCCACGCCGAGTCGCTGGAGGTGCCCTCGATCTACTTCGCCCACGAGCGCGAGGTCTTCGCCCGCGACGGCATGCTCTACGCCAACTCCGACTTCGTGGAGCTGATCGACGGCGAGGAGCCCTTCATCAGCTCCGTGCGCTACCGAACCGTGGGCGACATGAGCTGCACGGGCGCGGTGCCCTCACACGCCGCCGACCTGAAGACCGTGGTGGACGAGATCGCCGCCACGCGGGTCACCGAGCGGGGCGAGACGCGCGCCGACGACCGCGTCAGCGAGGCCGCCATGGAGGACCGCAAGCGCGAGGGCTACTTCTAGTGGCCGCCGTGGACAGCGTCGATGTCGCCCCCGGGGTGCTGGAGGAGCTCGACGAGGGCGGCGGCCTGCTGCGCCTGGCCACCGCCGGCTCGGTGGACGACGGCAAGTCCACGCTGATCGGTCGGTTGCTCTACGACTCCAAGGCCATCCTGGCCGACCAGCTCGAGCAGGTGGAGCAGGCCTCGCGGCGGCGCGGCGGCGCGGCGGGCGACCTCGACCTGTCGCTGCTGACCGACGGGCTGCGCGCCGAGCGCGAGCAGGGCATCACCATCGACGTCGCCTACC
>JBBJOB010000124.1:0-6308 GCA_037721455.1 Solirubrobacteraceae bacterium
GGGTTGACGTGGCCCCAGTAGGTCTCCTTCTGGGGGTGCTCCTGCGGGTCGCCGTAGACCTCGGAGGTGGAGGCGATGAGGAAACGTGCGCGGTGCTGCTTGGCCAGGCCCAGCGTGTGGTGGGTGCCGTGGGAGCCGACCTTGAGCGTGTGCAACGGCAGGCGCAGGTAGTCGATCGGCGAGGCCGGCGAGGCCAGGTGGTAGACGAAGTCGACCTGCTCGTCGTCGACGAAGTAGGGCTGGATGATGTCGAGGTTGAGGGTACGGAAGCGCGCGTCGCGGATGTGCGCGATGTTGCGCAGTGATCCGGTCTCGAGGTTGTCCACGCAGACGACGCGCAGGCCGCGTCGCAGCAGCTCGTCGCAGAGATGGGACCCCAGGAAGCCGGCGCCGCCGGTGACAAGGGCGGTGGCCATAGATGCACAAGCGTAACGAGGCGTCCGGAGGCGCCCGGGTGAGGCGTGTCTTACGCCCGGATGGCGAAGCGGGCGCTCAACGCTTGCGAGCGGCCCTGAGCTGCTTCTTGCCCAAGTCGGGCGACAGCTCGTACTGGCGCTTGTCCAGCCGGGTGGCCAGGCCGTCGTCGGCCAAGCGCTTGAGCACGACGGGACACCTCTTGCAGCGCGGACGGTCCTTGCAGCAGCGCTTCTTGACCTTGATCGGCACGGCGGTGGCGGGCACTGCCCGGGACGGTAGCACCGATCGAGTTAGGGCTCCCGAAAAACGGGACGGGCGCTCGCGTAGGATGTCGTGATGCTCTCCGACCGCTTCGTCGCCGCCCTCAACGAGCAGACCGGCCACGAGTTCGCCGCCTCCCAGCAGTACGTGGCCATCGCCGTGCACTACGACAACGAGACCCTGCCCCGCCTGGCCACGCACTTCTACGCCCAGGCCGTCGAGGAGCGCAACCACGCGATGATGATCGTCCAGTACCTGATGGACGCGGGGCTGGACCCCATCGTGCCCGGCTGCGCGGCGCCGAGCACCACCTTCGAGGACGTGGTCGCCCCCGTGCAGCTCGCGCTCGACCAGGAGCGTGCGGTCACCGACCAGATCAACGGGCTCGTCGGCCTCGCGCGCGAGGACGGCGACTTCGCCAGCGAGCAGTTCCTGCAGTGGTTCCTCAAGGAGCAGGTCGAGGAGGTCGCCTCCATGTCCGACCTGCTGGCCGTCGTGCGTCGTGCGCGTGAGAACCCGCTGCTGGCCGAGGAGTACCTCTCCCGCGAGAGTCCCGGCGAGGAGGGCGGGGACCCCACCGCCCCACGCGCCGCGGGCGGCGCGCTGTGATCTGAGGCTAGGGCCGCCGGGTCGAGGTGCACCGCTCGCCGGAGGGGGAGGCCTACGCCGAGGTGCTGCGCGTCTCGTCCGGCGAATCGGTACCCCCGTCGGGCGTGGATGCCCCCCCGCTGGACGTGGGCGCGCTGCTCTCCGACGGCTCCTGAGGCGGGTCCTTGCCGTCGCGCCGCGGGCGCACCGCCGCGTACACGGCGGCGACCGCCGGGACGGCGGCGACCGTGCCGCCGATGCCGGCGACCACGGTGCCCGTGGAGATGGCCAGCGCGACGGCCACCGGGTGCAGGTTGATCGTCCGGCTGAGGATGAGCGGCTGGAGGAGGTCGCTGTCCAGCCACTGCACGGCCAGGACGACGCCGATCAGGATGAGCGCCGTAACGGGGCCCTGGGTGACCAGGGCGACGAGCACCGCCGCGGCGCCGGCCAGCGTCGCGCCCACGATCGGGATGAACGCGCCGAGGAAGATCAGCACGGCGAGGGGGAGCACGAGCGGCACACCCAGGATGAGGAGTCCGATGGCGATGAGCGTGGCGTCGGCCAGGGCGACCAGGACGATGCCGCGCATGTAGGCGACCAGGGCCTTCCAGGCCCGCTCCCCGGCGGGGCCCACGACCGCCCGATGGTCCCGCGGGAACACGCCGACCAGCCACTCCCACATGCGCCTTCCGTCGAACAGGACGAAGAAGGTGATGAACAGGGCCAGCACCAGGCCCCCGATGACCTCGCCGACGGTGCCCGCCGCGGTCCCGACCCCGCCCAACGCCGCGCCCGAGCCCTCCTGCGCGGCGGCCACGCCTTGCTCGACCCAGCCGTCGATCTGCTCCTGGCTCACCCCGAAGGTCGAGCTGATCCACTCGCGCAGGCTGACAAGGCCGGCCTCCAGGCTCATCCCGAGCTCGCCGAACTGGTCGGCGAGCTGGCGGCCGATCAGCCACAGCCCCCCGACCACCGCCGCGATGAAGCCGAGAAAGACCAGGGTTGCCGCAGCGAGCCGCGGCAGGCCCGCGCGGCGCAGGCGCCCGGTCAGAGGCTCGAGCAGGGCGGAGAGCAGGAGCGCGACCACGACCGCCCCGACGACGAAGCCCGCCTGGGCCACGAGCAGGAGGACCCCGAGCGCGACGGCCACCAGCAGGCCGATGCGCCAGCCCCAGGCGGCGGCGACGCGCAGGCGGAGGGGGACGGCCTGCTCGGCGGCGGGGTCTTCGCTCACAGCGATCGGGGGCGCTCCTGCTCGACGGGTAGGACGCGGCGGCGGGCCGAGGTCACTGTGGCGCGAACCTTACGGCGAAGCGCGGCGACGCAGCACCCGCGAGTCGTCGGGACGGCGCAGCGTGAGGCGCGCGGCGTCCAGGTGCTCCAGGTGGGCCTGGGCGAACTTGCGCGTGGTCCCGAGCTCGTCGCGCAGGCGCGCCAGCGCGACGCTGCCCTCCGCCGCGATCAGCGCGCGGACGCGGGCCTCCACCGCGGCGAGCGCCTCGGGGTGGGCGTGCAGGTCGCGCCCGACGCGCACGGCCCGTCCGGCGGCCCGCAGCTCGTCGAGGTGCGCTGCGTCGTCTCCCAGCTCGCGGTCGGAGGGAGGCTCGTGGCCGGCCGCGCGCAGGCGCTCCTCGAGCGCGCGGGCGGGAGCGGAGAGGGGAGGCGGGGCCGCCGGCTCCCTGGGCGCGGACCGGTCCACGGCGGGCACGTCCGCGCGTCGTCCCGCGCCCTCCTCTACGCCCGCGTCCGGGTCCTCGCCACGGGCCAGAGCGGTGAGGCGGGCGGTGGCTGCGCGGGAAGGGCCGTGCCTGCGCGCCCGGGGGTCGAGGACGACACCGCCGCCCAAGGTGTCGGGCGGCGCGATGCTGCGCACCACGAGCCGGTCGCCGCGCGCGGCGACGAGCGGGCGCTCCAGGCGCAGCTGGTACATGCGCCCGCCCAGCGGCGCCAGTCGGGCAGCCGACTCGCGGGTGCCGTGGTGGACCTGCACCCGCGCGGGGAGACCGCCCCGCCCACCCCGCCCACCCGGCCCGCCCGGACCTTCGTCGAGGTGCACGTCGAGCACGTGGGAGGGCGCCAGGCCGGCGCCGGCGCCGGCCACCACGTCGCCGCGGCCCACCGCGTCGCGGGCGACGCCCACCAGGTTGACGGCCACGCGCTGGCCGGCGGCGGCGCGCTGCACCGGCGCGTCGTGGACCTGCACGCCGCGCACCCGCGCACGCACCCGCGCACCGGAGTCCCGGGCCGAGGTGGGCAACAGCTCGACCTCGTCGCCGCGCCCGACGCTGCCGCGCCACAGCGTCCCCGTCACCACCGTCCCGGCACCCTTGATGGTGAAGGAGCGGTCGACGTGGAGCACGGGCGCGCCGCCGTCCGGGAGCGCCGCGCGGCCGGTCAGTCGGGCGGCGCAGCGGTCCAGGGCGCCGCGCAGCGCGTCGAGACCCGTTCTCGCGCGTGCGCTGACCGCGACGATCTCGGCGCCCGGCAGGAGCTCTGCCGCCTGCTCGCTGGCGGACGCGACGCCCGCACCGTCGCGCAGGTCGGCCTTGGTGACCGCCACGACGCCGTCACGCACACCGAGCCCGGCGAGCACCGCGGCGTGCTCGAATGTCTGGGGCATCACGCCGTCGTCGGCGGCCACGCACATCAGGTACAGGTCGATCCCCGTGGCCCCGGCGACCATGGTGCGCACGAAGCGCTCGTGCCCGGGCACGTCGACCACCGACAGCGCCCGGCCCGAGGGCAGGTCGAGCCGCGCGTAGCCCAGCTCGATGGAGATGCCGCGCCGGCGCTCCTCGGCCAGGCGGTCGGTGTCCACGCCGGTGAGGGCACCGATGAGCGCCGACTTCCCGTGGTCGATGTGGCCGGCGGTACCCAGAGTGAGGGGCGGCGCCGCGCCCGGCCCCTCCTGCCCGCTCATCCCAGCGCGGCGCGCGCGGCGGCGGCCGTGGGCCCGACCTCGTCGTCGGCGATCGTGCGTGGGTCCAGCAGCACGCGGCCGGCGGCGATGCGCGCAAGCACGGGCGGATCGCCGGTGCGCAGGGCGGCGGCGAGGGCGTCGGCGCCGGGCGGGCCCGGTTCGAGCGCCACCACGGGTCCGGCCAGCTCGTGCATCGGGAGCGACCCGCCGCCGACCCGTCCGCTGCCCGCCACGAGGCTCGCCGCGCCACCGATCCCCTCGACCAGCTCACGCGCCCTGAGCGTGAGCTCCTCCTGCGTTGCCGCGAGCATGGCCAGCACCGGCACCTCGCGCCGGGCCAGCTCCGGATCGCGGTAGAGCCCCAGGGTCGCCTCCAGCGCCGCCAGCGACAGCTTGTCGATGCGCAGCGCACGGGCCAGCGGATGGCGTCGCGCACGCTCGACCGCTTCGCGGGTGCCAACGATCAGCCCGGCCTGGGGGCCACCGAGCAGCTTGTCGCCGCTGAAGAGGACCAGCGCGGCGCCGGCGCGCACGGAGCGTCGTACCGCGGGCTCCTCCTCCAGGCCGGGCAGGAGGGCGTCATCGAGCCAGCCCGACCCGACGTCGTCGACGATGGGCACGCCCAGTCCGCAGAGGTCCTCGACCGACGGCTCGGTCACGAAGCCCTCGAGACGGAAGTTGGAGCGGTGCGCGCGCAGCACCGCGCCGGTGCGCTGCGTGAGGGCGCCGGAGTAGTCGTCGAGGCGGGTGCGGTTGGTCGTGCCCACCTCCACGAGCGTCGAGCCCGACTGCGCGACGACGTCGGGCATGCGAAACGAGCCGCCGATCTCGATGAGCTGACCGCGGGAGACCACGATCTCACGCCCCGGCCCGCCCAGGGCGGCGGCGGCCAGGAGGGTGGCCGCCGCGCAGTTGTTGACGACCATGGCCGCCTGCGCCCCGGTCAGCTCGCACAGGAGCCCCTCCACGTGCGCGTGGCGTGAGCCGCGCCGTCCCGTGGAGAGGTCCAGCTCGAGGTTCGCGTAGCCGGTGGCCGCGGCGTCCACCGCCGCGCGCGCCGCAGCGGGCAGCGGCGCACGGCCGAGGTTGGTGTGGACGATCACCCCGGTCGCGTTGACGACACGGCGCAACGACGGCGTGAGCAGCGCGCGGGCGCGCGCGACGAGATCGACCTCCGCCGGCCCGCCGTCCAGCAGCTCGGTCCTTCGCTGCGCCAGCACCTCCCGGGCGAGGACCGTGGCCAGCCGGTCCACCGAGGGAAGGGCGCGCAGGGCCGCGGCGCGCGCGGCGGCGGCGGCGGGCTCCATGCCGGTCGCGGGAGCCTCGCCCGCCGTGGGAGGCGTGTCCGCCTGCGGCGGCCCGGGCGGGCGGGCCTCGCTCATGCGGGCTTCGCGCCCTGCACCCACTCGCCCTCCTCGCGCTTCCAGATGGGCGCGGTGGCCTTGAGCTCGTCGATGATCTCGCGAGCGCCTTCGAAGGCCTCGCCCCGGTGCGGCGCGCTGACCGCGACGGCCACCGACGCCTCGCTGAGGTCCACCCGGCCGACCCGGTGCTCGGCCGCCGCCGCGCAGAGCCCGTGGCGCTCCACCGCCGCTTCGACGATCGCGCGCATGCGCTCCAGGGCCATGTCCTCGTAGGCCTCGTAGTCGAGGTGATCCACCTCGCGGGTGACGCCTGTGAAGGTCACAACGGCACCTGCGCGCGCGTCGCTGACCCGGGCGGCCAGCGTGCCCGGATCGAGCGGTTCACCGGTGACGCGCACCCACGGCGCCGCGCCTCCCGACACGGGCGGGATGAGCGCTATCTCGTCCCCGGCGTGCAGCTCGGTGTCCTGCGGCGCGTACTCGCGGTTGACGGCCAGCACGACCGGCAGCCCGGCCGCGAGGTCATCGAGGACGACGAGCGCATCGCTGACCAGCGCGCCCTCGGGAAGCTCGAGCTCGAGCTCGCGCGCGCCCGCACGCTCGCGAAGCTGGGCGAAGAGGCGCACGCTGACCTTCACGCACCCGAGGCTATCCCGTCGGCGCACCATCGCGCGATCATGCCTCCCGCGCCGGCGGAAGCACTTCGAGCCGCTGGTCCAAATCTATCCAAGCCTTTGGAATGGCACAAAGCCTTG
>JBBJOB010000005.1:0-21763 GCA_037721455.1 Solirubrobacteraceae bacterium
CCTGGACGCCGATCGAGGGCAGCCCGGCGGCCTCCTGCGCCGCGGTGGCCAGGTTGCGCACCGCGCCACCCAGGCCCACGACCCGGGCGGTGCGCTGCAGCCACGGCGCGGCTGCGACCTCTCCACGCGCGTGCGCACGCAGCGCCTTGAGGGCCTTGGATTTCACGGAGCCCCCGCCGGGCAGGAAGCGCTCGGTCATGCGCACCGCGCCCAGCGACCAGGAGCGCAGCTCCGCGGCGTGGCGGCCACGGACCTCGACGAGCTGAAGCGAGCCGCCGCCCAGGTCGAGCACGACGCCGTCGGTCAGCGTCGTCGTGTTCACCGCGGCCAGGTAGCCCGCCCGCGCCTCCTCCTCGCGGCTGAGCACCCGCACCGCCAGCCCGGAGAGGTCGCGCACGCGGATCAGGAAGGCCTCGCGGTTGGAGGCGTCGCGGATGGCGCTGGTGGCCACCGCGTCGACGTCCTGGGGCAGGAGGCCGGCGGCCGAGCAGAAGTGGGAGAAGACATCGATGGTCGACAGTGCACGCTCCATCGGCTCGTCGCCCAGCGGCCCGCCGGGCTCCTGCCCCTCCCCGATGCGCACCGCTTCGAAGATCTCGTCAGTGCGCTGCCACCAGCCCTCGTCGGCGGTGAAGACCACGAGGCGGAACGAGTTGGAGCCCAGGTCGATGATGGCGGTCCGCCGGGGGCCCATGAGCGGAGGGTATGCCCGGCGCGGGCTGGTGGGTCTCCTGCCCTGCCGGGTCAGGCCTGCCGCGGGGCCTCGACCTGCTGGGTTCCCACTGCCTCCACGACCTCGGCCTCCTGCGCCTCCTCGGAGAGCTCCTCGTCGTGGTCGCCGTCGCACAGGACGCGGAAGTTGCCGGTCACGCCGCTATCGGCCTGGATGACGATGCCGGGCAGGATCTCCTCGCCCTCGTCGAAGCCCAGACGCTCCAGGTCAAAGGGCGCCAGGCCGATCCCCCAGGCATTGTGGGTGGGGTTCTCGCGGTCGTGCGCGTTGACGGCGATCTGGAACGCGCGCAGGTTCTTGGCGATCTTCGACGTGTCGCTCATGCGCCGTGGTCGATCGTAGCGCGGGCATCATTACCCTCCCCTCATGGCCTCTCCCGCCGCCATCCTCGCCCGTGGCCCATGGCCGGCGGAGGCGGTCGATGCGCGGTGGTCCGACGATCCCTTCGAGCCGCCGCCGGAGAAGGACGCAGCCGCCGACGCCGCGATTGCGGCGCTGCACGAGCGCGGCTCGCCCAGCCACGACGGCGTGGCCGCGCGGCTGGCCGGCTACCAGGAGCGCGACGGCTGCCTGCGCCTCGACCTCCAGCCCATGCGCTGGGCGCTGCGTCTGGTCGCGGACGACGCCTCCCACAGCCTGGCCGCGCTGTGCGTGACCCGCCGCGCCGACGGCGCCTGGCTGGCCGGCCGCCGGGCGGCGTGGCTGTCGACCTGGCCCGGGCGCTGGGCGCTGGGCGCCGGCGGCGCGGTCGACCTGGGCGAGAGCCCGGCGCACACGCTCACCCGCGAGCTCGAGGAGGAGTGGGCGCTGACGCCGGCATACCTGACCGTCGAGGCGCTCATCCGCCTCCCGCACGAGATGGTGATGCTCGTCGGGCAGGCGCGACTGGCCGAGGGCGCAGAGGACGCGCTGGCCATGGACGACGAGCACGACACGTTCGCCTGGTGGCCGCCCGACCCGGCCGACTGGCCGCCCGAGGGCGACGGCCCGCTGCTGCGCATGGCGGCCCTCCTGACGTCGACCGGAGGTCCGAGCTTGCGAGGACCGGAGGGCGAAACCCCGCCTCCTCCGAACTTGAGAGGATCGGAGGGCAAAACCCCGCCTCCTCCGAGCTTGCGAGGACCGGAGGGGGTGACGTCGACCGAAGGTCCGAGCTTGAGAGGACCGAAGGGCGAAACACGGTCTCCGAACCTGCAATGACCGGGGCCCTCCTCACCTTCAACCGCCTCAAGTGGGGGTCGTTCGCCCACTCGGTGATCTACGTGGGCCTCCTGGTCACCGCGATCGCTGACGTGCTGCCCGAGCTCAAGACCGTGCTGGGCTGGGCCCACGGCGTGGGTTGGATCGCCATGACCCTGGCCGCCCTGGCCGCCGTGCGTCTGCGGGTGATCCCCCTGCGCCTGGCCGTCGCGATCGCCGTCCTGGGCGGCGTCGGGCCCTTCTTCGGAACGCTCGAGTTCCTGCGCCTGCAGCGTCGTGCCAGGCGCGCCGACCGACGGGGTATCGTGGACGTGGCATGGCAGTGAACACGACGGTCGAGGTCGTCCTCCCGGCGATGGGGGAATCGGTCACCGAGGGCACGGTCCTCGAGTGGCACGCGCAGGAGGGCGAGACCGTCGAGGCCGACCAGACGCTGGTCGAGGTCTCCACCGACAAGGTCGACGCCGAGGTCCCCGCCCCTGCCGCGGGTACCCTGGTCAGGATCCACGCCGCGGAGGGCGACGCCGTCTCGGTCGGCGCGGTGCTGGCCGAGATCGCCCCGGGTGACGGCGCGGCACCGGCCGCCGCCGGCGGGAAGGGCGCGACCGTGACCGAGGAGGGCGAAACCGACGCGGCCGATGCCCCCGAGGCCCAGAGCGACGGGGCCCAGGGCGAGGTTGTCGACATCGTCACCCCGGGCGCGGGCGAGTCGGTCACCGAGGGCACGCTGCTGGAGTGGCACGTGGCCCGGGGCGACAGCGTCCGGGCCGACCAGACCATCTGCGAGATCTCCACCGACAAGGTCGACGTCGAGCTGCCCGCGCCGGGCGCCGGCACGATCACCGAGCTGCTGGCCGCCGAGGGCGACACGGTCACCGTCGGCCAGGTCATCGCACGCATGCGCACGGGGGCGAGCGTGGCCGCGAGCCCGTCGGCGCGCAGCGCAGGGAGCACCTCGGGCAGTGGCGCGGCGACGGCCGACGGCGCGGGCGGGCAAACCGCCACCCCCGGCGGGGAGCCCTCCGCGCCTCCCCCGATCTCCTCGCGTGGAGGCGAAGCCGACCGAGCGGTGGCCCGGATCTCCCCGGTCGCGCGGCGCATGGCCGCCGCGCGGAGCGTCGACGTCAGCGGCGTGCAGGGCACCGGCCCGCAGGGACGCATCACCAAGGCCGACGTGGAGACCGCAGGCAACGGAAGCCCGGGCGGGCGGGGCACTCCAGCGCCCGCCCCGGCGCCAGCGCCCGTCCCCGCGCCAGCGCCCGCCCCCGCGAGCGGGACGACAACCCAGCTCAAGGGCGGCGCGGCGATGCTCGCGCGCTACATGGACGAGAGCCGCTCGATCCCGACGGCGACGTCGTTTCGCACCCTGACCGTCACCACGCTCACCGGCCGCCGCGAGGAGCTCAAGGCCGCCGGCCACCGGGTCTCCTTCACCCACCTCATCGCTTACGCCATGGCGAAGGCCGTGCAGGACGACATGCCGGTCATGGCCCACCACTTCGCCGACGCCGAAGGGAAGCCGACCCGCGTCGAGGACGGCCAGGTCAACCTGGGCATCGCCGTCGACGTGGAGAAGAAGGACGGCAGCCGCACGCTGATGGTCCCGGTCATCCGCGACGCCGGGCGCATGACCTTCCCGCAGTTCGTCGCGGCCTTCGGCGACCTGATCGCCCGCGCGCGCGACAACAAGCTCACCGCCGACGATCTCTCCGGCGCCAACGTCTCGCTGACCAACCCCGGCGGCATCGGCACCGTGGCCTCGGTGCCCCGCCTGATGGTCGGCCAGGGCACCATCGTGGCCACCGGGTCCATCGACTACCCCGTCGGCCTGGGGGCCATCGGCGAGCAGATCGGCGCCGAGAAGGTGATGTCGATGACCTCGACCTACGACCACAGGGTCATCCAGGGCGCCGAGTCGGGCCGCTTCCTCAAGGCCATCGAGGAGCGTCTGCAGGGCGAGCACGACTTCTACGACCAGCTCTTCGCGCAACTGGGTGCCCAGCTCGGCCCCGCGCCCCATCCGCCGGTGCCCCAGGTCGACGGCCTCGCGGCGCCCGCGGCAGCGCCGGCCGCTCCCTCCGCGCCGGCCGCGGTCGACGAGGAGCTGCTCCAGGCGGTCCAGGCCGCGACCTCCCTGGTCAAGGCCCACCGCACCCACGGCCACCTGGCCGCCCGGCTGGACCCGCTGCAGGCCACCCCGCCCGAGGGCGACCCTTCGCTGGAACCCGAGACCCTGGGCCTCACGCCCGAGCTGCAGCAGCGCATCCCCGCCAAGGTGCTGCGCATACACGTGCCGGGCGCGACGCTGGCCGACGCGCTGCCCCACCTGCACGAGACCTACTGCGGCACGATCGCCTACGAGATCGAGCACATCGCCTCGCACCGCCAGCGCACCTGGCTGCGCGAGAAGATCGAGTCCGGCGCCTACCGCGCGCCGCTGAGCACCGAGGAGGACAGCGTCCTGCTCGACCGCCTCATCCGCGTGGACGCCTTCGAGCGGTTCATGCACAAGGCCTATCTGGGCCAGAAGCAGTTCTCGGTCGAGGGCCTGGACATGACCGTGCCGATGCTCGACGAGCTCATCCAGCTCTCCGCCGCGCACGGTGCCCGGGAGGTCATCATCGGCATGGCCCACCGCGGCCGGCTCAGCGTGCTGGCCCACAACCTGGGCCGTCCCTACGACACGATCTTCGCCGAGTTCGAGGGCGCCTCCACGCTGGATGCCATCACCACGATCCCCCAGGGCGGCACGGGCGACGTCAAGTATCACCACGGCGCCCAGGGCTCCTATCAGGTGTCCAGCGGCGACTCCATCCTCGTCAACCTGGAGTCCAACCCCAGCCACCTCGAGTTCGTCCACCCGGTCGTCGTGGGCGCCTCGCGCGCGGCGCAGACCACCCGCCAGGGCCCCCACGCCCACCAGGACACCAACGCCGCCGTACCGGTCGTGCTCCACGGCGACGCGGCCTTCCCGGGCCAGGGCGTTGTGGCCGAGGCGCTCAACCTCCAGGGGCTGGACGGCTACAAGGTCGGCGGCACCGTCCACCTCATCCAGAACAACCAGGTCGGCTTCACGACGGACCCGGACGACAGCCGCTCCACCCGCATGGCCTCCGACCTGGCCAAGGGCTTCGACGTGCCGATCATCCACGTCAACGCCGACGACGTGGCCGCATGCGTGTCCGCGCTGCGCCTGGCCTTCGCCTTCCGCGAGGAGTTCGGCCACGACGTGCTCATCGACCTCATCGGCTACCGGCGCTTCGGCCACAACGAGGCCGACGAGCCCGCCTACACCCAGCCCGAGATGTACGCGCAGATCAAGGCACACACCCGGGTGGTGGACCTCTTCGCCGAGCAGCTCGTCGAGCGCGGCGCGGTAACGGCCGAGGACGTCGACGAGCGCAAGACCAAGGTCTGGGACGAGCTGACCCAGCTCCACCAGCAGCTCAAGGACAAGATCAGGGTGGCCAACGAGGCCGGCACGGTCGAGCAGACCACCGGCGAGTACCAGCTCGACCGCTCCCCCAGCCCGGAGGTCAAGACCGCCGTCTCGGGCGACCGGCTGCGCAGCATCAACGAGGAGCTGCTGCAGGTTCCCGAGGGCTTCACGGTCCACCCCAAGTTGCGCAAGCAGCTCGAGCGCCGCCGCGAGGCCGTGGGCTCGGAGGGCGGGATCGACTGGGCCCACGCCGAGGCGCTGGCCTTCTCCGCCCTGCTGACCGAGGGGATTCCCGTGCGCCTCACGGGCCAGGACACCGAGCGCGGGACCTTCTCCCAGCGCCACCTGGTCTTCCACGACGCCAGGACGGGGCAGCAGTGGTCGCCGATCCAGCATCTGCCCGGGGCGCTGGCCCCCTTCGAGCTGCACAACTCGCCGCTGAGCGAGATCGCGTGCCTGGGCTTCGAGTACGGCTACAGCGCCGAGGCGCCCGAGTCGCTGGTGCTGTGGGAGGCCCAGTTCGGCGACTTCGTCAACAGTGCGCAGGTCATCATCGACCAGTTCATCGTCAGTGGCCTGGCCAAGTGGGGCCAGACCACCCGCCTGACCATGTTGCTGCCCCACGGCTACGAGGGGTCTGGGCCCGAGCACTCCTCGGCCCGCCTGGAGCGCTTCCTCACAGTGGCCGCCGAGGGCAACATCCGCGTGGCCAACCTGACCACGCCCGCGCAGTACTTCCACTTGCTGCGCCGCCAGGCGCGGGTGGCCAAGCAGCGCCCGCTGGTCATCATGACCCCCAAGTCGCTGCTGCGCCTGCCCCAGGCGACCAACCGCATCGAGCATCTCGCCGAGTCGCGCTTCTTCGGGGTGCTGGGCGAGCCCCGGGTGCCGGTGGACAGGGTCACCCGGCTCATCCTGTGCACGGGCAAGGTCTACTACGACCTCGTCGGCCACGAGGACCGCGCCGACAACGAGGGCGTGGCCATCGGGCGCATCGAGCTGCTCTATCCCTTCCCCGAGGCGCAGGTGCTCGAGCTCATCACCGCCTACCCCAACCTCAAGGAGGTCGTATGGGTCCAGGAGGAGCCGCGCAACATGGGCGCCCGCGCGCACATGTTCCCCAGGCTCATGCAGATCCTGCCCGAGCACCTGGCCTTCGGGTACATCGGACGGCCCGAGCGCGCCTCGCCGGGCGAGGGCTATCCCGCCGCCCACGTCACCGAGCAGTCGCGCATCATTCGCACGGCTCTGGACCTGTCGACGCCGGTCAGCCTGTACCCGCGCAAGCCGCCGGGCGAGCGCTGAGCGACGGCGAGCCCGTGGAGCCTCTCCTCTCGCGCGTGCGCGCGATCCCGGAAGGGTTCGTGGCCGCCTACGGCGATGTCTCCCCGGGCGCGCCGCGGGCGGCCGGGGCGGCGCTGTCGCGCGCCGACGATCCCTCGCTTCCGTGGTGGCGCGTGGTGCGCGCCGACGGCTCGCTGGCCAAGGGCGCGCGCCAGCGGGCAGCGCTGGAGGCCGAGGGCGTGCCCTTCCGCGGCACGCGGGTGGAGATGCGCGTGGCGCGCTGGCTGGCACCAGGATGAGCTGGGGGCAGCGCACGGTGGAGCTGGAGGCCCGCCCGCGCGGCTTCCATCTGGTCACCGAGGAGGTCGTGCGTGCGCTGGGCGACGACTTGGCGCCGCTGCGCGTCGGGCTGGCCCACCTGCACCTGCTGCACACCTCGGCGGCGCTGACGCTCAACGAGAACGCCTCGCCCGACGTCCTGCGCGACTTCCGCACCTGGTTCGACGACGCCGTCGCGGAGGAGTTCCCGTGGACCCACACCCTCGAGGGCGCCGACGACATGCCCGCCCACGTCAAGGCGTCGCTGCTGGGCCCCTCGCTCACCCTGCCCGTGCGCGACGGGCGCTTCGCCCTGGGCACCTGGCAAGGTATCTACCTCTGCGAGCACCGCGACCACGGCGGGGCACGGTCGCTGGTGGTGACGATGATGGGCGAGGCCTAGCGGCCTCGGTCGCAGCCGGTCGCCGCAGCAAGGGCACGGCAGACCTCGTGCATCTTTCTCCCCGACAGCGGCGTGATGCGCTCGGTCAGCAGCGCGCGGGGCACGGTACGGACGTTGTCGAGGCTGATCGCACATTCGACCGCCATGCCGTCGTCGGGCGTCAGGCGGACCTCCGTCGGGATCTCGCGCACCGTTCGGGTGATGAGCGCGACGAGGACGTTGCGCAGGACCGGGATGGCCTCGTGCCGAGTGAGCACGCAGACCGGACGGCGGCCCTCCTCGGAAAGCTCGAGCCAGCAGACGTCGCCGCGACTCACCAAGGCTCTTCGCGGATGGCGTCGCGCGCCGCCGACTGCGCCCAGGCATCCTCCTCGGAGGTCTGGGGGATCCGTCGGTAGCCCTCGACGATCCGCCTTCCGACCGCACCGTCGATCTCGTCGCGCAGGAACATCTCGAGCGCCTCGCGGATGAGGGTGGACCGGGAGCGGCGCTCGCGCGCGGCCCGCTCGTCCAGCAGCGCGAGGAGCTCTTCGTTGAGCTGTACGAGCGTCTGCGTCCGCGCCACGGCCATATGGTAGCCGATGCCTCCCACTCCCAGAGATGGGCGATCGACCATGCGGCGCGAAGAGTGCGGACCGAGCGGTCAGCGGCCCTGCCAGACCGGGGCGCGCTTCTCGGCGAAGGCGGTCGGGCCCTCCTGGGCGTCCTGCGAGGCGAAGACCGGGTCGACGATGGTGCGCTGGCGCTCCCAGAACTCCTCCTGGGACCAGTCGCGCTGGGCCTGCAGAATCTCCTTCGTGGCCGCGAGGGCGAGCGGGCCGTTGGCGGCGATCCGCTCGGCCAGCTTTAGGGCGACATCGACCGCCTCGCCCGGCTCGGTGAGGCGGTTGACGATGCCCAGCTCGTGGCCGCGCTGGGCCTCGATCTGGTCGCCGGTGAGGGCGAGCTCCATGGCCAGGGCGTAGGGCATGCGCTGGGGCATGCGCAGCAGCGCGCCGCCGGCGGCCACGAGTGATCGCCTGACCTCGGGCACGCCGAACTTGGCGTTGCGCGCAGCCACGAGCAGGTCGCAGGCCAGCGCGATCTCGAAGCCGCCGGCCACCGCGAAGCCCTCGACCGCGGCGATCAGCGGCTTGCGCGACGCGCGCTGGACGATGCCCGCGAAACCGCGGTCGCCCACCCAGGGGCGCTCGCCGGCGACGAAGGCCTTGAGGTCCATCCCCGCGCAGAAGCTGCGCCCCGCGCCGGTCAGCACGCCGGCCTTCAGGGCGTCGTCGGCGTCGAGCTCGTCGAGGGCGGCGGCGACGCCCTCGGCCATCGCCGTGTTGATGGCGTTGCGCGCCTCGGGACGGTTGAGGGTGATGAGCAGGAGGCTGTCGTGTCGCTGCGTGAGCACGGGATCGTCGGCCATCGGGCGACCTTATAGGGTGCGCGACCGTGCGCGAGATCGCCCGCTGCTGGGTCGGCTCCGCCGACGCCCCTGCCGCACGCGCGGGCGTGTCCTCGCCGCCCAACAGCTTCCTGGACCCGGTGCAGGCGCGCACCCGCTGGCCCGGCGTGGAGGTCGCCCGTGAGCTGGGCGAGGGTGACGAGGTGGGAGGCTTCACGGTGCTCGACGCCCCCGGGCACACGCCTGGTCACATCGCGTACTGGCGGGAGCGCGACCGCGTGCTCATCTGCGGGGACGTGTTCCTCAACATGAGCCTGTTCACGACGCGCTTCGGCCTCCACGAGCCGCCCGGCTTCCTCACCGCCGACCCGACCCGCAACCGCGAGTCGATGCTCCGCCTGGCCGGACTGGAGCCGGCGATCGTCGGCTTCGGCCACGGGCCGGCGCTCACGGACGCTGCGCCGAAGCTCCGCGCGTTCGTGGACGGGCTGTAGCTGCCAGAGCACCGGTGGCGTCGGTTGTCCGACTCGGTACGATCGTCGGTATGAGCTACGTGCGCAAGACGGTCACGATCCCCCAGGAGACGGCGCGTGCCGTCGAGGAGCTGGCCGGCGGCAACGTCTCCGCCTTCGTCACCAAAGCGCTGGAGCACCAGGTGCGAATCGAGCGCCTTCGCCTAGCGGTCACCGGCTTCGAGGCCGAGCACGGCGAGATTCCACCCGAGGCGCTTGCCAGAGTCGACAAAGCTTGGCCCGTGTAGCGCTCGATTCCGGGGTGCTCATCGCGCTCGAGCGGGGCTCCGTGCACGCCTGGGCCTGGCTGCGCCGCGCCGCGGAGCGCGGCGAGGAGCCACTGGTCAACGTCGCAGCGGTCGCCGAGGTATGGCGCCGACCACCGTCAGCCTCCATCATGCGGGCGTTGGCCGGCTGCGAGGTCGAACCCGTCGACGCGCCGCTGGCCCGCGCAGCCGGTGAAGCGATCGGGGCGATCGGCGCCGGACTGGGCGACGCGCTCATCGCCGCCAGCGCGGCGCGCCGCGGCATGATGCTGGTCAGCACCGACATCGGCGATATGCATGCCCTGGCCCAGCACTTCCGCGGGCTCGTCGTGCGTGGCCTCTGAAGGGAGGGCGCAGGGGCGAGCGGGCCTACGCCGCGAACAGCGTGAGGTCGGGCTCGCGCTCACCGCGCAGGACGGCGAGGTCGACCTCGACGCAGCGCAGCCCGCGCGCTTGGGCCAGCACACGCGCCTGGGGCTTGATCCGCTCGGCGGCCAGCACCCCGGCGCACCCGGCCTTCTCGGGATCCAGGCGGATGCGCTCCAGGTAGCGCGTGAGCTGCTCGACGGCGTCGATGGTGGCCACCCGCTTGATCTCGACCGCCACCCAGCCGTCGCCGGGGTCGCGACACATCAGGTCCACCGGGCCGATGTCGGTCGGCCACTCGCGGCGCACCAGGCGCAGCCCTTCGCCGCACCAGCCGGGCGCGGCGGCCAACTGCTCCTGCAGGTCGGCCTCCACCCCGTCCTTCTCCAGCGCCGCGGCCTCGCCCATGTCGTGCGTGATGTCGGAGAGCACCTCGGTGATGGCGATGTCCAGCCGATCGTTCTCCTTGACCTTGCGCACCACGATGCGTCCGGGCGACTCCTCGAAGACGGCCGGCGGGGTCATCCAGTTCTGGGGCTTGAAGCCTCCTGTGTCGGCGTGGACCATCACCGACCCGTCGGCCTTGAGCATCAGCAGCCGCAGCGCCTCGGGCAGCACGGCGTTCAGCCGGCCCGAGTAACGGACCTCGCAGCGGGCGACGATCAGACGCATCGAGCCGAGAACCGTACGGGCACGGCCGGACGGCAGCGGCCTACGGCTGCTGCCACTCCACTGACGTCGCCCTCCTCAGCGCCTTGTCGAAGGACAGCACGGCGCCCACGCCGGTGGCCTCGGCCTCAGCCACGAGGTGGGCTTCGGCGAAGTGCAGACGTTGGCTCTCGTAGACCTCGAGGGCGCGCAGCAGGACATCGGGCGAGACGACGGAGATGGTCGGCAGGGCGAGCAGCGCGCGCATCGCCGAGGCGACGTCCTCGCGCGGCGCATCGTAGTAGGACTCGAGGACGAAGATGCTCTCGGCGAAGACGATGTCGGTGACCAGCAGGCGCTGCGCTCGTCCAAGCGCGGCCGTCGCTCGCCGGGCCTGGGCGGGCGGGTCGCCCGTCAGGTGACGGATGAGCACGTTGGTGTCGACGAAGGCGGTCAGCGCCGGCGTTCCGCGACCGCCCGGTGAGTCTCCCCAAGCACCTTGTCCCAGGAGGTACCGCGCTTGCCGGCCGGCACCGCGATCGAGCCCGCGAGCTCGAGGAAGTCGGGGGTCCGCGCCACCACCGCCCGGTCACCGTGCACCCGGAAGACCAGCTCGTCCCCCTCCTGCAGCCCGAGCGCCTCGCGCACCGACTTGGGGACCGTCACTTGGCCCTTGCTGGTCATCCGGGCTGCCACGTCCATCAGGTTCTCCTTACCGTGCGCATGAGGTAAGGCTAGCGGGCTCAGGCCGCGGGCAGCACCCGCGGCGCGAGAGCGCGCAGGTGCTCGAGGAGGTCTGAGACCTCGGGGTCGTCGCCCAGCGCGAGCGCGCGCTCGCAGGCCTCTGCGGCGTCCGACGCGCGATCGGTGCGCGCGAGCGCGTGGGCCAGGCGCGACCAGGCGCTCGGCAGGAGCGAGGCGGCTGGCCCCCGTGCCGCGTCAAGATCGTCGGCGTCGTCCTCGTCGCGATCTCCGCCGCCCTCGGCCAGGGCGACGGCCTGCTCGCAGGCGGTGACCTCGCCGCCGATGTCGCCGGCGAGCTGGTACGCCAGCGCCAGGTCGAGCAGGCCCTCCACGGAGGGCATGAGCTCGCGCGCGCGCTCGAGCGCCTCGCGGGCCGCCCTGCGGTCGTAGAGGCGTAGGCGCAGGCGGCCCAGGCGCTCCCAGGCGCCGGCGTCGGCGGGCCCACGGTCGACGGCCCGCTGGGCCGCCTCGGCGGCCAGGTCCAGCGCCCCCATGTCCTCGTAGATGCGCGCGGCGAAGCGCTGGGGCGCGGGACGGTCGCGCTCGGCGCGGGCCCAGTCGCGCACCGCGCGCGCGGCCGCGGTGAGGTCGCCGCCCTGCCAGAAGGCCAGGGTCATCAGGCGCAGCACGGCCGTGTTCTGCGGCTCCGCGTCGCGCGCGTAGATCAGGCGCCGGGCGGCGAGGACGAAGTTCCCCTCGGCCATCGCGTGCTGCGCCGCGGTGACGAAGCGCTGCACGCGCTCGGCGCCCGGATCGGGGCGGGAGAAGTCCACGAACTGGAGGCTGCCCGCGGGCACCGTGCGCACGCCGGCGGCGAAGCGCATGCGGGCCCACTGCTGCATCGCGTCGCCCTCGCCGGTGAAGTAGATGCCGGTCACCGTCCCCACGCCCCACTCGGGATAGGAGAGGCAGCGCGCGTAGCGGTGCACGACGGAGTGATCGGGCACCTGGCCGGCGAACGGGTCGTGGCGGCGGCGGTCGGCGCCGACCTCCTGCTCGCGCATGCGCGACTCGTAGGCGCGACGGCCCGCCTCGGCGCGCGCCTCGCGCGCGGCCGCGGCGCTGGCCCGCACGTGGTTGGCGCTGACCGACCCGCCCCGCGAGCCCTCGGCCAGGCGGGAGAGCTGGTCGGCCGCGTCGTTGATGGCCTTGATGTGGCGCTCGTGCTCGAGCTGCTTGCCCGGCGGGGCGAGGTCGGGGTGCCAGACCTTGGCCAGCCGGCGGCGCGCGAGCTGCACCTCGCGCTTGCCGAAGGGCGGCTCGAGCTCCAGGAGGAGCAGCGACTGCTCAAGATCCAGCACGGCGGCCATAGCAACCCGTCAGCTTAGCTCCACCCGCTTGGCCCAAGGGTCCTGCGGGAGCCATCCCGGCCGCCTGCAACCGACCGGCCGCTACCGTCCCGGGCCAGCATGTCGACCCAGTACATCTACACGATGCACCAGCTCACCAAGGTGCATCCGCCCGACAAGACGGTCCTCAAGGACATCAACCTGCAGTTCCTCCCGGGCGCCAAGATCGGCGTGCTGGGCTACAACGGCTCGGGCAAGTCGACGCTGCTGGACATCATGGCCGGCCGCGACACCGAGGTGCGCGGCGAGGCCCGCCTGGCCCCTGGAGCCACCGTCGGCCTGCTCGAGCAGGAGCCCCAGCTCGACGAGGCCAAGGACGTAAAGGGCAACGTCGAGGACGGAGTGGCCCAGACCAAGGCGCTGCTGGACCGCTTCAACGAGATGGCCATGAACTACTCCGAGGAGACGGCCGACGAGTTCGCCCGCCTGCAGGCCGAGATCGACGCCGCCGGCGCGTGGGACCTCGATTCCCAGCTCGAGCACGCCATGGACGCGCTGCGCCTGCCGCCGGCCGATGCCGACGTCGCGAGGCTCTCCGGAGGCGAGCGCCGCCGCGTCGCGCTGTGCCGCCTGCTGCTGCGCGCGCCCGACCTCCTGCTGCTCGACGAGCCGACCAACCACCTCGACGCCGAGTCGGTCGGCTGGCTGGAGCGCCACCTGGCCGAGTACGCGGGCACCATCGTCGCCGTGACCCACGACCGCTACTTCCTGGACAACGTCGCGGGCTGGATCCTCGAGCTCGACCGCTCGCGGGGCATTCCCTACCAGGGCAACTACTCCGGCTGGCTGGAGCAGAAGGCCCAGCGCCTCGCACAGTCAGAGAAGCAGGAGAAGGCTCGCCAGAAGACCATCGCCCAGGAGCTGGAGTGGGTGCGCAGCAACCCCAAGGGCCGGCGGACGAAGGCCAAGGCCCGCCTGGCCAACTACGAGGGGCTGCTCGCCCAGGACGCCGAGGTCAAGCTCGACCAGGTGCAGATCCACATCCCCGCCGGCCAGCGGCTGGGCGACGTGGTCGTGGAGACCGAGGGCCTGCGCAAGGGCTTCGGCGACCGGCTGCTGATCGAGGACCTCTCCTTCAGCCTCCCGCGCGGGGGCATCGTCGGGGTCATCGGGCCCAACGGCGCGGGCAAGACCACGCTGTTTCGCATGATCACCGGCCAGGAGCAGCCCGACGCGGGCGCGCTGCGCGTCGGCGACACCGTCGACCTGTCCTACGTCGACCAGTCGCGCGACGCGCTGGACGACGACAATTCCGTCTGGCAGGAGATCTCCGGCGGCGAGGACCAGCTCAAGGTCGGGGAGCGCTGGATGAACTCGCGCCAGTACTGCGCGTCGTTCAACTTCAAGGGCTCCGACCAGTCCAAGAAGGTCGGCAAGCTGTCGGGCGGCGAGCGCAACCGCCTGCACCTGGCCAAGCTGCTGCGCACCGGCGGCAACCTGCTGCTGCTCGACGAGCCCACCAACGACCTCGACGTGGACACGCTGCGCGCGCTGGAGGAGGCGCTGCTGAGCTTTGCCGGCTGTGCGGTGATCATCAGCCACGATCGCTGGTTCCTCGATCGCGTGGCCACCCACGTGCTGGCCTTCGAGGGCGACTCCCAGGTCACGTGGTTCGAGGGCAACTTCGAGGCCTACGAGGAGCACCGCCGCGAGCAGCTCGGCGCCGAAGCCGACCGCCCGCACCGCATCACCTATAAGAAGCTGACGCGCGCGTAGGCTTCCGCGGCGGTGGACGACACCGCCCCCTCGCTGCCCTCGCTGCGCACGGTCCTGCGCGAGTGGGGGCGCATCGGCTGCGTGGGCTTCGGCGGGCCGCCCGCCCACGTCGCGCTGCTGCGCGACCTGTGCGTGGCGCGCGAGCGCTGGATCACCGAGGAGGAGTTCGAGCACGGCATCGCCGCCACCAACCTGCTCCCCGGCCCGGCCTCCACCCAGCTCGCCGTCTTCTGCGCCTGGCGGCTGCGCGGCATCCCGGGCGCGCTGGTGGGCGGCCTGGCGTTCATCGTGCCCGGCCTCGTGGCCATCGTCGCCCTGGCCGCGCTCTTCCTCGGCGCGCCCCCCGACTGGGTGCTGGGAATCGGCGCGGGCGCGGGCGCGGTGGTCGCCGCGGTGGCCGTGCAGGCCGGCGCGAGCCTGCTGCCGGCGGGCTGGGCACGCACCGCCGGCCGGGAGCGCGAGCGCTTCGCCGCCTACGTCGTGCTCGGCGCGGCCGCCACGGTCCTCGTCGGCCCGTGGCTCGTGCTCGTCCTGCTCGCGTGCGGGTTCGTGGAGATGGCGTGGCGCCGCGCGGGACCCCGGGCGCCGACGGCCGGTGTCCACGCCTGGCCGGTGGCACTGTTGCTGGCCGGCGCGGGGGTCGGTGGGCTGGGCGCGCTGGCCTGGACGGCGTTCAAGGTCGGCGCCCTGTCCTACGGCGGGGGCTTCGTGATCATCCCGCTCATGCAGGCCGACGCGGTCGGCCAGGGCTGGATGAGCGACGGCGAGTTCCTCAACGCGGTCGCGCTGGGCCAGGCGACCCCCGGCCCCGTGGTGCACACCGTCGCGGTGGTCGGCTACGCCGCCGCCGGCCTCGGCGGCGCGCTGCTGGCCGCGGTCGTCGCGTTCGCACCATCCTTCTGGTTCATCACACTGGGTGCGGACCGCTTCGACCGCCTGCGCACGAACCCGAGGCCCCAGGCCTTCCTGCGCGGCGCGGGACCCGCGGCCATAGGGGCGATCCTGGGCTCAGCGGTGCCGCTGGCGCTCGCGCTGAGCGAGGCCTGGCAGGTGGGCGTGCTGGCCGGCGGCGCGGTGCTCCTGCTCGTCGCGCGGCGGGGCGTGGTGCTCGTGCTGGTGCTGGCGGCTGGGGTGGGGGCGCTGGCGGCGGTGGTGGGAGCGCCGTTGCCCCGGTAGCAGCACCCGGGGGGACACACGAGTCTCCCGGGAGGCCCGCGCGGCTCCGGGCTCTCCCCTCGATGCCGCCGTTCGTCGGCAACTGCCGCTGCGGGCAGGGAGGTCTACCGCCGCGTCAAGCCAGCACATGCTCCACCGCCCCCGGAAGCTCAGCGGCCGACGCGACCACGGCATCGGCGGCGGCCAACTCCGAGGCCCCGTACGGCCCCGTCGTCACCGCCACGCACCGAACCCCATCCGCCCGCGCGCACGCGATGTCGCGCGGCGTGTCGCCGATCACCACCGTCCGCTCACGGGCGAAGGGCCGGCCATCGTCCCCCGCCCGCGCCCGCGCCACGCCCGGCAGCACCGACCGGTCCTCGTCGTCCGAGCCGAAGCCCCCCTGCCCGGACGCGAACCGGTGGCCGATCCCCGCCGCGCGCAGCTTCAGCCGCGCGATCGCCTCGAGGTTGCCGGTGACCAGCGAAAGCACCACGTCCTCCCGCACCGCGAGCTCGTCGAGCACCGACCCCATCCCCGGCACCACCCGTCCCGAGAGATCGTCGGGCACCAGCCGCGCGTAGGCCTCGCCGGCGGCCACGCGGAAGTCGGTCATGCCCGCGTCGATGCGCGCCGCGTCGACGCCCAGGTTGAGCAGGATCGCGCGCACGATCTCCGGATCGGTCCGGCCCGCCGCCTCGACCCGCGCCGCGCGCGGATCGGGGACGTCCCACACCGTCCGGATCGCCTCGTGGACGGCAGCGGCGTGAGCGTCGGAGGCGCCTTGGAGCAGCGTGCCGTCGATGTCGAAGAGCAGAAGGCGGCGGCTCACCGCGCGAAGACGACGTCAGCCGTCAACCTTCGCGCGAAGGCGGCCACGAGCTGCGCGCAGGCCTCGATGTCCGAGAGCTGCACGACCTCGACCGGCGAGTGCATGTAGCGCAGCGGGATCGAGACCATGCCGGTGGGGATCCCGCCGCGCGACAGGTGGACGGCGTCGGCGTCGGTCCCCGTGCGGCCCGTCGTCGCCTCCACGGTGTGGGCGATCCCGTCCTCGCGCGCCACGTCGAGCAGCAGCCCGCTCACAGCCGGGTGCAGCGTCGCCCCGCGGGCCACCACCGCGCCGCTGCCCAGCGGATGCTCGCCGGCCTCGCGCGCGTCGATGCCCGGCGCGTCAGAGGCGTGCGTGACGTCCACCACGATCGCCGCATCGGGCTGCAGCGCGTAGGCGGTCGTGCGCGCGCCGGCCATGGTGATCTCCTCCTGCACCCCGGCCACAGCGACCACGTCGCCGGGGGCGCCGCCGTCACGCGCGACCAGGCGCGCGGCCTCCAGGGCGATGAACGCACCCAGGCGGTTGTCCAGCGCGCGCGAGGCCACCCGCCCGCCGTGCAGCTCGAGCGGCTCCCCGGCCAGGATCGCGACGTCGCCCACCCCCACGGCCTCGCGAGCCTCCTCGGCGCTCACCGCGCCGATGTCGATGTGCAGGTCGCGCAGCTCGGCCACCTTCTTGCGCTCCTCTTCGCGCAGCAGGTGAATCGGCTTCTTGCCGATGACCCCGGCCACCGGTCCGCCGGCGGTGAGCACCTCGACGCGCTGGCCCACGAGGATCTGCGGGTCCCACCCGCCGATCCCGGCCAAGACGAGGAAGCCCTTGTCGTCGACATTGGTGACGATCAGGCCGATCTCGTCGATGTGGCCGATGATCGCGAGAGTCGGGCCGGGCGGGTCGGTCTCCGTGCCCGCCACCCGCGCGGTCGAGGAGCCCATGAGGTCGCCCTCGACGCGCGCGAACGTGCCCGCTGCCTCGCGCCACACCGCGGCGGGCGCGCCCTCGTGACCCGAGGGTCCTGCGGCGGTGAGCAGGCGCTGGAGGACCTCGGGAGCGGCGATCCTCGCAGCGTACGCTACCTGCGAGGCTCGAGGCTCGACATGACCGATCACCCCAACCGCTGGCTCGAACTCTTCCTGGTCACGCGGATCGCCGCGGCGGCGGTCGCGGCGATCCTGCTCCTGATCACCGACACGCCCAACACCGCGCTGCTGGTGTCCCTCTGCCTGGGCTACTGCGCGGTGAGCTGCCTGGCCTTCGCGCGTCTGCCCGAGCTGCAGTACGCGCCCCCGGCCTGGATGATCGACGCGCTGGCCGGCTTCGGGCTGATCATGATCGCCGGCAACTGGCGCTCGCCCTTCTACCTCTTCGCGATCACGTCGCTCATCCTGCCCGCGACATCGCTGGGCTTTCGCAAGGCCGTGGCCTGGGGCGGCGGCTTCTCGCTGACCTACTTCGGCGTCGGCCTGCTCACCACGCTTGAACCCAACACCGTCGACAGCGCCGTGCGCCTGGAGACGGTCACCACGCGCGTGCTCACCCCGCTCATGGTCGCCGTCGCGCTGGCCTACGCCCAGCGGCTGCTCAACCGCCTGAGCGAGGAGCGCGAGCGCTCCGAGCGCCTCGCCGTGCAGGCCGAGCGCCAGCGCATCGCGTGGGAGCTGCACGACTCGGCCAAGCAGCGCGTCCACGCGGCGCACCTCGTCCTCACGATGGTCCGCGACCGGGTGCGGGACACCGACCGCGCGCTGCTCGACCAGGCGCTGGGGGAGCTGGGGGCGGCCACCGGCGACATGCAGACCAGCGTGGCCGAGCTGCGCACCCCGATCGACGGCCGCCCGCTGGGCGAGATCGTCGCCCAGCGCGCCCGGGAGCTGGGCGCCGTCACCCCGGCCGACATCCGCGTCGAGGGCCGCGCGCCGACCCTGCCGCCGCTGGTGGCCGCCCACGCCACGCGCATCGCCGGCGAGGCGCTGACCAACGCCGTGCGCCACGCCGGGGCCAAGCACATCAGCGTGCAGCTCGGCGGCTCGCGCAGGACACTGGCCATCACCGTGCGTGATGACGGCTGCGGCCTGCCCGACGAGCTGCGCCCGGGCTCCAACGGCCTGCGCTCGATGCGCGAGCGCGCCGCCACCATCGGTGGCACGCTGGAGGTCGAGCACGCCGAGGGCGGCGGCACCGTCGTCGCGCTCAAGGTCCCTCTCATCCCCGTCTCCCAGGAGGTCGCATGATCCGACTGATCATCGTCGACGACCACCCCGCCCTGCGCGCGGGGCTGAGTGCCGTGCTGCGCGCAGAGCCGGGGCTCGTGCCTCTGGGCTCGGCCACCAACGCGGCCGAGCTTGAGCCCCTGCTGGCCCGCACGCACCCCGACGTGGTGGTGCTCGACTACCACATCCCGGGCGAGGACGGTCTGCAGATCTGCCGTCGCCTCAAGCGGATGCTGCCTGCCCCGGCCGTGCTGCTCTACTCGGCCTACGCCGACGGCTCGCTGGCCATCCCCGCCGTGCTGGCCGGCGCCGACGGCCTGGTGCACAAGGGCGCGCCCGCCCAGGAGCTCTACGAATCGATCCGCTGCGTGGCCCGCGGCGACTCAGTGCTGCCGCCGGTGACCCGCGAGCAGCTCGAGGAGGCCAACCGCCGCCTGGACTCCGAGGACCTGCCCATCCTCGGAATGCTGCTGGACAACACGCCCGGCCCCGAGATCGCCTCGACGCTGGGCCTCGACGGCAAGACCTACACCGAGCGCGTGGAGCGCATGATCGGCCGCCTGCGGGTGGCCATCCCCGCAGCCTGAGCCGGCCCGCCTCAGCCGTCGGCGCGGAGCTGGCGCAGCACGTAGGGCAGGATGCCCCCGTGGCGGAAGTAGTCCGCCTCTTTGGGCGTGTCGATGCGCACCGTGGCCTGGAGCTGGCGGTCGCCCGCGCGCACGGTGACCTCGCGGGGCAGCTCGCCGGCGTTGAGCGGCCCGGCCAGCCCCGTGATCGTGATCTCCTCGTCGCCAGTGAGACCGTTGACATCCGCCTGCAAGGGGAGGACGCCCATGCCCACCAGGTTGGAGCGGTGGATGCGCTCGAACGACGACGCGATGACCGCGCGCACGCCGAGGAGCTTGGTGCCCTTGGCCGCCCAGTCGCGCGAGGAGCCCGAGCCGTACTCGGCTCCGCCGAGCACGACGAGCGGCACCCCCTCTGCCTGGTAGGCCATGGAGGCGTCGTAGATGGACATCTCCTCGCCGTCCTTGCGCGTGACGCCGCCCTCCGGGAGATTGTTCCCACCCGCCCCGCCGAGCTGGTTGCGCAGGCGGATGTTGGCGAACGTGCCGCGCACCATCACCTCGTGGTTGCCCCGCCGCGAGCCGTAGGAGTTGAACTCGCGCTTGGCCACACCGTGCTCGGTCAGGTAGGCGCCGGCGGGCCCGTCCTCCGTGATCGCGCCGGCGGGCGAGATGTGGTCGGTGGTGACGCTGTCACCCAGCTTGGCCAGCACGCGCGCGCCCTCGATGTCTGTCACCGGCGAGGGCTCGTCGGTCATGCCCTCGAAGTAGGGGGGCAGGCGCACGTACGTCGAGTCAGGGTCCCAAGCGAAGCGGTCGCCCTCGGGCACGACGAGGGAGTTCCACCGCTCGTCGCCGGCGAACACCTCGCTGTAGGAGGAGCGGAACATGTCGCTGAGGACGGCCTCCTCGATCGTCCTGGCCACCTCCTGCCCGGAGGGCCAGAGGTCGCGCAGGTAGACGTCGTTGCCCTCGCGGTCCTGGCCCAGCGGCTCGGTGAGCATGTCGACGTCCAGCGTGCCCGCCAGGGCGTAGGCGACCACCAGCGGCGGCGAGGCCAGGTAGTTCATCTTCACGTCGGGGTTGATGCGTCCCTCGAAGTTGCGGTTGCCCGACAGCACCGAGCACACCGCGAGGTCGTGCTCCTCGACGGCCCTGGAGATCTCCTCGGGCAGCGGGCCGGAGTTGCCGATGCACGTGGTGCAGCCGTAGCCGACCAGGTGGAAGCCCAGCGCCTCGAGCGGCTCGATCAGGCCGGCGCGCTCGTAGTACTCCATGACCACCTTGGAGCCGGGCGCCAGCGAGGTCTTGACCCACGGCTGGCTCGTGAGGCCCCTGTGGACGGCGTTGCGGGCCAGGATCCCCGCGCCGATCATCACCGACGGGTTGGAGGTGTTCGTGCAGCTCGTGATCGCGGCGATGACGACGTGGCCGTGGTCGAGCCTGAACGTCTCGCCGTCGATGGTCACGTCGGTGGCGGTCGCGGACTTCTCGGCGATCACCCTGCCCGCAGCCACGGCGGACGCCGAGGGGACGGAGTGCGGCACGTCGAGGTGGCCGGGCGACTGCTCGGTCGTGGGGTCGGAGGCGGGGAAGGTCTCGGCGAGCGCCTCGTCGTGGGAATCGACGACCTTGGCGTGCACGTCCTCGTCGACGAGGTCGGCCAGCGCCGCGCGGAAGCTCTCCTTGCTGTCGCTCAGCGACACCCGGTCCTGCGGGCGCTTGGGGCCGGCCAGCGACGGCACGACCTCGCCGAGGTCCAGCTCGATGGTGTCGGAGTAGGTGGGCTCCTCGCTGCCGGCGTCGTGCCACAGGCCCTGCTCCCTTGCGTAGGCCTCGACGAGGTCGACCTGCTCCGCGGGGCGCCCGGAGAAGGCCAGGTAGCGCAGCGTCTCCTGGTCGATGGGAAAGATCGCGCAGGTCGAGCCGAACTCGGGGCTCATGTTCCCGATCGTGGCCCGGTCGGCCAGCGGCAGGTTGGACACCCCGGGGCCGTAGAACTCGACGAAGTTGCCGACCACGCCCTTCTCGCGCAGGCGCTGGGTCACGGTCAGCACCAGGTCGGTCGCGGTGGCGCCCTCGGGCAGCTCCCCGGTGAGCTTGAAGCCCAGGACCTGGGGGATGAGCATTGACATCGGCTGGCCGAGCATGGCCGCCTCGGCCTCGATGCCGCCGACACCCCAGCCCAGCACGCCCAGGCCGTTGATCATCGTGGTGTGCGAGTCGGTCCCGACCAGGGTGTCGGGGTAGGCGCGGCCTGTCTTGTCGTCGACGAAGACGACACGCGCCAGGTACTCCAGGTTGACCTGGTGGACGATCCCGGTGTCGGGCGGGACGACGGAGAAGCCGTCGAAGGCGCCCTGGCCCCAGCGCAGGAAGGCGTAGCGCTCCTGGTTGCGCTCGAACTCGCGCTCGGCGTTCTTGACGAAGGAGTCGGCAGTGCCGAAGTGGTCGACCTGCACCGAGTGATCGATCACCAGTTCGGCGGGCACCAGCGGGTTGATCTTGTTGGGGTCGTCCCCCATGGCGGCCATCGCGTCGCGCATGGCCGCCAGGTCGACGATCGCGGGCACTCCGGTGAAGTCCTGCATGACCACGCGGGCGGGCGTGAAGGCGATCTCGTCGGTGG
>JBBJOB010000125.1:0-6228 GCA_037721455.1 Solirubrobacteraceae bacterium
TCGCCGAGCGCCTCGCCGACGCCGCCGCAGGCCTGCGCGAGGACGCCGGCGTCGTCGACCTCCCCGAGCGTCTCTCGCTGTTCGGGCTCACCCGCCTGCCCGCCGGCCACCTCGCCGTGCTGCGCGCCATCGCGGCGCACCGCGACGTGCACCTGTTCCTGCTGCACCCCTCGCCCGCGCTGTGGGAGCGCGTGGCCGACACGGTCCGCCCGGGCGCGCCGATCGTCCGTCGCAGCGAGGACCACACCGCGACGCTGGCGGCCAACCGGCTGCTGGCCTCCTGGGGCCAGGATGCGCGCGAGATGCAGCTCGTGCTCGTCGCCGCCGACGACGACGACGGCGTGGTCGACCATCACCACCCGGCACAACATCCCGCCGCTACCCTGCTGGGGCGCATCCAGGCCGACGTGCGCGCCGACGCGCCCGCGCCGGGCCCGCCGCTGCCGGGCGACCAGGACCGTCGCGCCGCGCTGGACCCCCACGACCCCAGCCTGCAGGTCCACGCCTGCCACGGCCGCGCGCGCCAGGTCGAAGTACTGCGCGACGCGTTGCTGCACCTGCTCCAGGACGACGAGAGCTTGGAGCCGCGCGACGTCATCGTCATGTGCCCCGACATCGAGACCTTCGCCCCGCTGATCCACGCGACGTTCGGCGCCGGGGAGGTCCTCGAGGAGGACGACGACGACGAGGACCAGGGCGCGTCGCCCGCCGGCCTGCGCTCTCCCGACCTGCGCGTGCGCCTGGCCGACCGGTCGCTGCGCCAGACCAACCCGGTCCTGGGCGTGATCGCCGACGTCATCGAGCTGGCCCAGCGGCGCGTGACCGCCTCCCAGGTCCTCGACCTCGCCGACCGCGAGCCGGTCCGCCGGCGCTTTGGCTTCGACGACGACGACCTGGCCCGCATCGAGGAGTGGGTCGCGCGCAGCGGCATCCGCTGGGGCCTGGACGCCGCGCACCGCGCGCCCTACAGGCTCGACGCGCTGGGCGCCGGCACCTGGAGCGCAGGAATGGACCGCATTCTGCTCGGGGTCGCGATGACCGAGGAGGACCACCGGCTCTTCGGCGACGCGCTGCCCCTCGACGACGTCGAGAGCGGGGCGATCGACCTCGCCGGGCGCCTGGCCGAGCTCGTCGCCCGGCTCACCGCGACCCTCGACGCGCTCGGCGAGCCCATGACGATCGATGCCTGGGCGGCGACGATCGCCCGGGCCGCACGGGCGCTGACGGCCACCGCGCCGCCCGAGGCCTGGCAGCAGGCCGAGCTGCAGCGGCTGCTCGACGACGTCGTCGACGAGGCGGCCGTCGGCGGCGCGCCCGCCACCCTTACGCTCTCGCTCCCGGAGGTCCGGGCGCTGCTGGCCGGCCGCCTGCAGGGCCGCCCCACGCGCGCGAACTTCCGCACCGGCCACCTCACCGTCTGCACGCTCATGCCGATGCGCTCGGTGCCACACCGGGTCGTCTGCCTGCTGGGGCTCGACGACGACGTGTTCCCGCGCAAGTCCCCGCGCGACGGCGACGACCTCATGCTCGACGACCAGCACGTCGGTGAGCGCGACGCCCGCAGCGAGGACCGCCAGCTCCTGCTCGACGCGCTGATGGCGGCCACCGACCGGCTCATCGTCACCTACACCGGCAACGACGAGCGCACCAACGCCGTCCGCCCTCCCGCCGTCCCGATCGGCGAGCTGCTCGACGTGGTCGACGCGACCGTGCGCAGCGACGAGGCAGCGCCGCGCGACCAGGTCGTGATCCGCCACCCGCTGCAGCCCTTCGACCCGCGTAACTTCACCGCCGGCGCCCTGCGCGCCGACGGGGCCTGGAGCTTTGACCGGGTCACCCTCGACGGCGCCCGTGCGCTGGCCGGCGAGCGCGTCCCGCCGGCGCCCTTCCTGAGCGGGCCCCTCCCCGACACGTCGCAGCTGCTCGTCGAGGTCGACCACCTCGTGCGCTTCGTCCAGCGCCCGGCGCGCGCGTTCCTGCGCCTGCGCCTGGGGATCACCGTGGGCGACTTCTCCGACGAGCTCGACGACGCGCTGCCCGTCGCGCTTGACCATCTCGAGCAGTGGGGCATCGGCCAGCGCCTGCTCGAGGCCCGGCTCGCCGGCGTCGGCATCGAAGATGCCATCCGGGCCGAGCGCGCGCGCGGCACGCTGCCGCCCGGGGAGCTGGCCGCCGCGGTGATCGATCCCATTCGCCCGGTCGTCGAGCGCATCGCCGCCGGCGCGGCGTCGGTGCTCGGCGACGGCGGCTCGCCGGCATCGGTCGACGTCAGGGTCGCGCTGGGAGACGGGCGGGCGCTGAGCGGCACCGTGGCCGGCCTCCACGGCGACGTCTTGAGCACCGTCGGGTACTCCAGGGTCAGCCCGCGTCACCGTCTCGCGACGTGGGTGCGCTGGCTGGGCCTGACCGCGGCGAGGCCCGAGCGTCCCTTCATGGCCGTCACCCTGGGCCGCGCGCGCTACGGAGCGCCCCGCGACGCCGATGTGACGATCGCGAGGCTCCCTCCGGCGCCGGGCGACGCCGCCGCCCGGCGGGCCTTTGCCCTCGCGCACCTCGCCGACCTCCTGGACCTCTTCGCCCGCGGGATGCGCGAGCCGCTCCCGCTGGCCTGCCTGGCGTCGGCGGCCTACGCGCAGGCGGCGCCCCGCGGGGTCGATGCCGCCGTGAAGGCCGCGCAGAAGGAGTGGGTGTCGGAATGGAACCGCGACCGCGAGGACAAGGACCCCGAGCACCGGCTCGTGCTCGGGGACGTGGTGCCCTTCGCCCACCTGCTCGACCAGCCGCCGCGCGCCGACGAGCACGGCGAGGGCTGGGAGGCCACCGAGCCCACGCGCTTCGGGCGCTACGCGCGGCGCCTATGGGCCGGCCTGCTGGCCTGCGAGGAGGTCGAGGACCGGTGAGCCGCGCTGCGCCCTTCGATGTCTGCGGCCCGCTGCCCACCGGGATCACGGTCCTGGAGGCCAGCGCCGGGACCGGCAAGACGTTCACCATCGCGGCGCTCGCGGCGCGCTACGTCGCCGAGGGCGTCGCGCTGGACCGCCTGCTGCTGGTCACCTTCACCCGCATGGCCACCGGCGAGCTGCGCGAGCGCGTGCGCGAGCGCCTGGTCTCCGCCGAGCACGGCCTGGCCCGCGCGCTGGCCGGCGCCCCCGCCGGGGACGGTGACGAGGTGGTCGCGCTGCTGGCCTCGGGCGCGCAGGAAGTGGTCGCGACGCGCCGCGACCGCCTGGCCCGCGCGATCGCGGACTTCGACGCGGCCACGATCGCCACGACCCACGGCTTCTGCCAGGAGGTCCTGGGCGGTCTGGGCGTCGCGGGCGACGTCGAGCGCGACACCACGCTGATCGAGGACCCGCGCGACCTCGTCGAGGAGGTCGTCGACGACCTCTACGTCCGGCGCTTCCACCGCGGCGGCATGCCGTCCTTCGACCGGGCCCAGGCGCAGGCCATCGGGCGCGTCGCTGTCGCCAACCCGGCCACGCCGCTGGAGCCCGCCGACGCGCCGTCGGACTCCAAGGCCACCATGCGCGTGCGCCTGGCCAAGGCGGTGCGCGCCGAGCTCGAGCTGCGCAAGCGGCGCCTGGCGGTCATGACCTACGACGACCTGCTCACCCGCCTGCACGACACGCTGACCGGCGGCGGCGGGCCGTCCGCCGCGGCGCGCCTGCAGGCGCGCTACGGCGTGGTGCTGGTCGACGAGTTCCAGGACACCGACCCCGTGCAGTGGGACATCCTGCGGCGCGCCTTCGGCGACGGCGACAGCACGCTGGTGCTCATCGGCGACCCCAAGCAGGCCATCTACGCCTTCCGCGGCGCCGACGTCTACGCCTACCTCGAGGCGGCGCGGACCGCCGGCGCCCACGCCACGCTGGAGGTCAACTGGCGCAGCGACCAGGGGTTGATCGACGCCTACGACGCCCTGCTGGGCGGCGCGCGGCTGGGCCACGAGGGGATCGTCTACCGCCGCGTGCGCGCGGCCGACGCCCATCGGGCCCCGCGCCTGACCGCCGCGCCGGTCGCCGCGCCGCTGCGCCTGCGCATCGCCCACCGCGACGAGCCGTCGGTCTCCCTGACCAGGGGCGGCTTCGCGAAGAACGCCTCGGCGCGCGAGCACATCGCCCGCGACCTCGCCGGCGATCTCGTCACGCTGCTGTCCTCGGCGGCACAGATCGAGACCCGCGCACGTAACGGCGCGGCGCTGGGCCACGAGGCGATCCGCCCCGGGCACGTCGCCGTGCTCGTGCGCACCCACCGCAACGCGTCGCTGATCCGCGACGCGCTGGACGAGGTCGGGATCCCGGCCGTCATCAACGGCGCGGGCAGCGTCTTCGGGACCACCGCGGCGCGCGACTGGCTGGCGCTGGCCGAGGCCATCGAGCGTCCGAGCTCCTCGCCCCGCGCGCGGGCCGCCGCGCTGACGCCGTTCCTGGGCTGGAGCAGCGAGGAGATCGCGGCGGCCGACGACGACGCGTGGGAGTGGCTGCATCGCCGCCTGCACCGGTGGGCGCGCGTGCTGCGCGAGCGGGACGTCGCCTCGCTGGCCGAGACGATCACGCTGGCCGAGGGGCTGCCGGGCCGCATGCTGAAGGCCGGCGACGGCGAGCGGCAGCTCACCGACATCCGCCACATCGCGCAGCTTCTGCACGCCGCGGCAACGGACGAGCAGATGGGCGCCGCGGCGCTGACCGCGTGGCTGCGCCGGCGCGTGGCCTCCGCCGCGCAGGAGACCGGCGACGAGGAGCGCAGCCGGCGCCTGGAGTCCGACGAGGAGGCCGTGCAGGTCCTGACCATCCATCGCAGCAAGGGCCTCGAGTTCCCGGTCGTCTACTTCCCCTACCTGTGGGAGCCCGGCTACATCCCGCGCGGCGATCAGCCGGTGTTCTTCCACGACCCCGGCCGCGACGACGCGCGGACCATCGACGTCGGGCTCGACGGCCCCGACTACCCGCGCCACCAGGCCCAGCACGAGGCCGAGCAGCGGGGGGAGGACCTGCGCCTGGCCTACGTCGCGCTCACCCGGGCCCGCCACCAGGCCGTGGTCTGGTGGGCCGGGTCCTACGACAGCCGCGACTCGCCGCTGGGCCGCCTGCTCTTCTCCCAGGGTCCCGACGGCGAGATCCCGCCCGGCGGGAGCTTCACCCCGACCGACGCCGACGCGGTCGCCCGCTGCGAGGCGCTTGCTCTTGCCGCGCCGGGGTGCGTGAGCGTCGAGCGCGCGACGCCGGGTCCGGGGCGCTCGTGGTCGGGGCCGCAGCGCGAGGCGGCCGAGCTGTCGGCGTCGGTGTTCGATCGCCGCCTGGACTGGCGCTGGCGGCGCACGTCGTTCAGCGACATCACCGCCGGTGTCTACGAGGCGCGCGTGACCAGCGAGCCCGAGAGGGCGGTGCTGGCCGACGAACCCGGGGCCGTCGGCGGCGCGCCGCCGGCCGTCGCACCGCTGCCGGCCGGGCCGGCCGGGAGCGCCGGTGCGGACTCGCCCAGGGCGGTGTCCGCCTCGGGACCGTCGCCCACCGCGCCGCCGCCGCCCGCCGGCGCGGGTTCGGCGCCCGACGAGCGGGCCCTACGCGCCGTGGGGTCGCCGCTGGCCGGCATGCCGGTCGGCATGCGTGTCGGCACGTTCGTCCACGAGGTGCTCGAGGCGACGGACTTCGCCGCGAGCGACCTCGACGCCGAGCTGACCGAGCAGGTCGCGCGGGCCCAGGCCCGCCGCCCCCTCGACCTCGGCGACACCGACGCGGTCGTCGCGGGGCTGCGCGCGGCGATCGAGACCCCGCTGGGGGCGACCGTGGACGGCGACCGGCTGTGCGACGTGCACCGCGCCGACCGCCTCGACGAGCTGACCTTCGAGCTCCCGCTGGTCGGCGGGGACGACCCGTCCGGGCGCCTGACGCTGCAGGCCATCGGCGCGGTGCTGCGCGAGCACCTGCCCGCCGCCGACCCGCTCGCGGGCTACGCCGATCGCCTCGCCGACCCGGCGCTGCGCCCGACGGTCCGCGGCTACCTCACCGGCAGCATCGACCTCGTGCTGCGCCGCCGCGACGCCGCGGGCGCCGTGAGCTTCGCGATCGCCGACTACAAGACCAACTGGCTCGGGGCGCCCGGCGAGTCGCTGTCGGCCTGGGACCACCGCCCCGAGGCGCTGATCGGCGAGATGGAGCGCGCCCACTACGCGCTGCAGGCGCTGCTGTACACCGTCGCGCTGCACCGCTACCTGCGCTGGCGCCTGCC
>JBBJOB010000126.1:0-6206 GCA_037721455.1 Solirubrobacteraceae bacterium
CTAGTCCCGCTCGCCGATCTGCCTGCCCATCCGCTCCTCGGCCTCGCGCAGCTCGGGGGTGAGCTCCTCGCCGAAGTCGTCGGCCTCGAAGATCTGGCGCAGCTCGATCTCCGTGCCGCCGTCGAACGGCGCGCGCTTGAGCCACTCGATCGCCTCGTCGCGCGACGCGCACTCCCAGACCCAGTAGCCCGCGAGGAGCTCTTTGGCCTCGGTGAACGGACCGTCGATGACGGTGCGCTCGGCGCCGTCGAAGCGGACCTTGGCGCCCTTGGCGGTCGGGTGCAGGCCGTCGCCCGCCAGCATTACGCCCGCTTTGACGAGCTCCTCGTTGTACCTCGTCATCGCCTCCAGCTCCTTCGTGCTGGGCATCGCGCCCGCCTCGGACTCGGCGCTGCCGGGGACCAGAACCATGAAACGCATTGCTGCCTCCTCGCGGTGGTGGTTGGGGTGGTTGTACTCGCACGTCAAACGAGGCCGGACGAGATCATCATCGCCCCGCAGGATTCCTTGCCGAGCGCCGCCGGTAGCCTCAGACCCACCCTCCATGGCCTTCTACGTCACCACCCCGATCTACTATGTCAATGCGGCGCCGCACCTCGGCCACGCGTACACGACCATCGCCGCCGACGTGCTCGCGCGCCACATGCGCCAGCGCGGCGAGGACGTCTTCTTCCTCACGGGCACCGACGAGCACGGGGAACCGGTGGCGCTGGCGGCTGAGCGCGAGGGGATCACCCCGCGCGAGCTGGGCGATCGCAACGTCGAGCGCTTCAAAGCGCTCCTGCCACGCCTGGGGGTCACCAACGACTTCTTCATCCGCACCTCCGACCCCGAGCACGCCGACCGCGTGCGGGAGATCCTCCAGCGCGTCCACGACAACGGGCACGTCTACAAGGGCACCTACGAGGGCTGGTACTGCCCCCGCTGCGCGGACTTCAAGTCCGAGCAGGAGGCCGGCGAGGACCACACCTGCCCGATCCACCGCATCCCGCTGGACCGCGAGAAGGAGGACAACTGGTTCTTTCGCCTGTCGGCGTTCCAGGCCGACCTGGAGCGCCTGTTGGCCGACGACAGCGACTTCGTCGTCCCGCGCACCTTCCGCAACGAGGCGCGCGCCTTCGTCGCGCGGGGATTGCGCGACGTCTCGCTCACCCGCGCGAACCTGAAGTGGGGCATCCCAGTCCCGTGGGACCCCGACCAGGTCTTCTACGTCTGGTTCGACGCGCTGCTCAACTACGTCACCGCCCTGGCCTTCGCGCGGCCCGGCGAGGACCTCACCGAGCGCTTCTGGCCCGCGACGTTCCACCTCATCGGCAAGGACATCCTCAAGTTCCACGCCGTCTACTGGCCCGCCCTCCTGCTGGCCGCCGGCCTGCCGGTGCCAGACCACCTCTTCGTCCACGGCTTCCTGCTCATGCGCGACTCCGAGGGCGTCGACCACAAGATGAGCAAGTCGCTGGGCAACGTCCTGGATCCCTTCGAGGTGCTCGACAACTACGGCGCCGACCCGCTGCGCTTCTACGTGCTGCGCGAGGTCCCCTTCGGTCAGGACGGCGGCGTGTCCACCGCCGGCTTCGCGGCCCGCTACGAGAGTGAGCTGGCCAACGAGCTGGGCAACCTGGCCGGCCGGGTCACGGCGATGGTCGTCCGCTACCGCGACGGGAACGTGCCCCAGGTCGAGCTCGACCCGGCCCTGGGCGCGGAGATCGACGCTGTCCCCGTCGAGGTCTGCCGCCACCTCGACGCCGCCCAGCTCACGCCCGCGCTCGAGGCCGCCTGGCAGCCGGTGCGCCGGCTCAACCGCTACGTCGAGGAGCAGGCGCCCTGGGTGCTGGCCAGGGACCCCGACCGCTACGGTGACCTCGACCGCACCCTGGCCTCCCTGGTCGAGGGCGTTCGCGTGGTCGCGGTGGTGCTCCTGCCCTGGCTGCCCGACACCATGGGCCGCCTCCTCGACGCGCTGGGCGCCGACGACCGCTCGCTGACCGCCGCGCGCTACGGCGCCGAGGTGCCGACCGCCGTCGAACGCCTCGCGCCGTTGTTCCCCAAGGTGGAGCAGATCGAGGCCACGGCGTGATCGACAGCCACACCCACCTGGACAGCTGTAGCCCCGACGACAGCGACCTGGTCGCCGCCGCCGAGGCCGTGGGCGTGCACCGGATCCTCACCGTGGGCACCGACGGCGCGTCGTGCCGCGCGGCGCTGGCCGCCGCCGAGGCCTTCCCGCAGGTGCGCGCCGCCATCGGGCGCCATCCCAACAGCGCCACCGGCTTCGACGACGAGGATCTCGCCGAGCTGCGCGCACTGGCCGCCCACCCTGCGTGCGCCGCGGTCGGCGAGACCGGCCTGGACCTCTACCGCGAGGGCGCAAGCCTCGAGGACCAGCACCGCGCGTTCCGCGCCCAGATCGAGCTGGCCCGTGAAGTCGACAAGCCCCTGGTCATCCACAGCCGCGCCGCCGGGGACGAGACGCTGGCCACGCTGACCGAGCACGCGGGGGGTGTGCGGGTGATCATGCACTGCTTCTCCATGCCCGACCGCCTGGAGGAGTGCCTGGAGCGCGGCTGGTGGATCTCCTTCGCGGGCAACGTCACCTACCCCAGCGCCGGCGACCTCGCCGCGGCGGCGCAGCGGGTGCCCGACGATCGACTCTTGGTCGAGACCGACGCCCCTTACCTCACCGCCCAGCCCGTGCGCAAGGAGCGCAACCAGCCCGCCTACGTCGTGCACACCGCCCGCTTCCTGGCCGAGCGGCGCGGTGTGGCCTACGAGGAGCTCGAGGCCATTCTCGAGCGCAACGCGGCCGCCCTGCTGGGGTGGTGACCACGCGCGCCGGGGGTGGACGGCTCCCGGCGCAGCCCCCCGAGGGCGGTCGGCTCCCTGCACAGCCGTCCCTGCGGCGAATGGCCGCCTTCGGCGTGCGGCCCCGGCACGACCTCGGGCAGAACTTCCTCATCGACTCCAACATCCTCGGCGTCATCTCACGCGCGGCCGCCCTGGATCCCGCCGACGTCGTGCTCGAGGTCGGCGGCGGGCTGGGCGTGCTCTCCGAGCACCTCGCCGCCCGGGCGGCGCACGTGCACGTGGTGGAGGTCGACCGCGCGCTGGAGGCGCCGCTGCGCGACGCCCTGGATCCGCACGCCAACACCACGCTGCACCTCGCCGACGCGATGGCGCTCGACCTGCGCGCGCTGATGCCCGCGCCCACCGCGGTCGTGGCCAACCTGCCCTACGGCATCGCCGCGGGTGTGCTGCTGCGCACCGTCGAGGAGCTCCCCGCAGTGACGCGCTGGGTGGGCATGGTCCAGCGCGAGGTGGGGGCGCGCTTCGCCGCCGCGCCCGCCACGCCCGCCTATGGGGTCCCGTCGGTCCTCGCCCAGCTCGCCTGCGAGGTCCGGGTACTGCGCGGCGTCGCGCGCACAGTGTTCCACCCGGTGCCCAAGGTCGACTCGGTGCTGCTGGGGATGGCGCGCACCGGCCCGGGACCCGAGCCCGCGCTGCGCGAACTCGTCCGCCACGCCTTCGCCCACCGGCGCAAGGCGCTGGCCCGGTCCCTCGCCCTGGCCCCCGGCGCGTCACGTGAGGTGCGCGACCACGCACGTGCCGCATTGGAGGCGCTGGGCCACCCGGCCGACGCCCGCGCCGAGCGCCTCGCACCGGAGGAGTTCCGCGCGCTGGCCATCGCCCTGGAGGGTCAGTGATCCCGCTCGTCGCGCTCGCGCCCGCGAAGGTCAACCTGTGCCTGTTCGTGGGGCCGGTCCGCGCCGACGGGCGCCACGAGCTGGTCACCGTCTTCGACACCCTCGACCTGGCCGACACGGTGGCGATGGAGCTCGCCGCCGGAGCGGAGGACGAGGTCGTCTGCCCCGGCGTCGAGGGCCCCAACCTGGCCGCCGATGCACTGATCGCCTTCCGTGCGCGTACGGGGTGGGAAAGCCCGCCCGTGCGCCTGACCATCGACAAGCGGATCCCTCTCGCCGGCGGCATGGCCGGCGGCTCGGCCGACGCCGCGGCCGCCCTGCGCCTGGCCGCCGCGGCGGCCGGCGTCGACGATCCCGCCCTGCTGGAGGAGATCGCCGCGGGCCTGGGCGCCGACGTGCCCGCGCAGGTGGGCGGCGGGCGCGTGCTGGCCGGCGGCGCGGGGGAGGAACTGCGCCCGCTCCCCGCCGAGGGCGAGCCCTACGGCGTGCTCGTGCTGCCCGTCGATGCGCAGCTGGGCGCCGGCGAGGTCTACGCCACCGCCGACCGCCTCGGCCTCGCCCGCGACGCCGAGGGCCTGGCCGCCGCCCGCGAGGCGGTCGAGGACGCGCTGGGTGCCGCCGCCGTGCCCGGCGGACCCTCCACCTCTGGCCTCGTCGCCAAGGGCGGAGCCGCGCCCGGCGGGATGTTCGCCGCCGGCCTCGTCGCCAACGACCTCGAGGTACCCGCCCGCGCGCTGTGCCCTGCCATCGACGGGGCCCTCGAGGCCGCGCGCGCCGCCGGGGCCGACCACGTGCTCGTCTCCGGCTCCGGTCCCACCGCGCTGGGCCTCTTCACAGGCAGCGATGGCCCGCAGCGGGCCCACGCGGCCGCCGCCGTCCTCGCCGACCGCCGCCCGCGTCCCCTTGCCGCCGCCCCGCTGCCCGCAGGCGCGGGCGCGCCCCGCGCTCTCGTGGAGGCCCCGTGAAGCCCTTCTGGCTCGGCGGATCGGCGCTGGGCCTCTGCCTCGCGCTCTACGCCCGGCGCACCGGGCGCATCAACCGCGTCCAGCTCACCGTGGCCCTTCTCGTGCTCGCCGGCGCGGCCCTGTACGGCTCAGGCCTCATCGAGCTCCCCGACGTCGAAGCGATCATCTCGGAGGTCGGACGCAGGCTGGGCCAGTGGACGTACCTCGTCGTCGGGGTGGGCGCCTTCCTCGAGACAGGTGCCTTCATCGGACTCCTGGCTCCGGGCGAGACGCTGATCATCCTCGGTGGGGTGGTCGCCGGGCAGGGTGTCATCGACGTCTACCTGCTGCTGGGCCTGGTCTGGATCGCGGTCGTCGCGGGCGACAGCGTCGCCTACACTCTGGGCCGCCGCCTGGGCCGCGACTTCATCCTGCGCCACGGCCCCAAGGTCCAGATCACCGTCGAGCGCCTCGAGCAGGTCGAGCGCTTCTTCGAGCGCCACGGCGGAAAGACGCTGCTCGTGGGCCGGTTCATCGGCCTTGTTCGCGCCGTCGCGCCGTTTCTGGCCGGAGCCTCGGGGCTGTCCTTCGCGCGCTTCTTCCCCTACGCGGTGGTCGGCGGCGGGCTCTACTCGGCCTTCTTCGTCCTGCTGGGCTTCGTCTTCTGGCGCAGCTTCGACGAGGTCACCAACTGGGTCGGTCAGGGAGCGTTCGGCCTCGGGGTGGCTGCGGCCGTCGCCCTCGGTGCCGTCCTGCTCTACCGCGCGCTCAGTGACCGAGAGCGCCGTGCCGTGCTGAGCGCGCGCATCGACCGCGCCGCCCAGCGACCGCCGCTGCGCCAGATCGTGCGGGTCGGCGCGCCGGTCTACCGCGGGGCGCTCGTGCCCGCCGCGCGTCGCGCGTCCGGCCCCGCTCGGTTCACCTGGCAGCGGCTCACCCCGGGCGGGCTGGGGCTGGAGCTGACCACCCTGATCGCGCTGGTGGCCGCCGGCGGCTACGCGTTCGCCGCGCTGCTCGTGGTCCTCGGCGGCCAGGACTACGCCCCGCTGGACCTGCGGGCGCTGTCCATCGCCGACGGGCTGCGCTTCGGGCCGACGACCGAGCTCGCCCGTGTCGCGACCCACGCCGGGGCGAGCATCGTGGTGGGCCCGGCCCTCCTGCTCACAGCGGCGCTCCTGCTCGTGCGCCGCCATGTCGCCGACGCGGGGGTGCTCATCGCGGGCGCGCTGTTGACCTTCGCCGCGGTCCACGTGACCCAGGCGGCGCTGGACCGTTCCCGCCCCGAGCTGCCCCTCATCGAGACGCAGTTCGCCAGCTATCCGTCCGGCCACGCGGCCTACGCGGTGGCTTGGATCGCGATGGCGGTCGCGCTATGGCGGGCGATACCCTGGGTCGCGGGCCGCGTTGCGGTGGTCGTGACCGCTGTGGTTCTGGCGGTGGCCGTGGGCCTGACGCGCGTCCAGCTTCGCGCGCACTACCTCTCCGACGTCGTGGGAGGCTGGGGGCTGGCGCTCGCGCTGTTCGCCCTGTGCGCCATCGTCGCCCTCGTCGTCGGGCACGT
>JBBJOB010000127.1:0-6189 GCA_037721455.1 Solirubrobacteraceae bacterium
GAGCAGGTCTCGACGATGAACTCGGCACGGCAGTCCGTTCGCTCGGTCCAGCGCTCGGTGTACTCCTCGACGAAGTCCTCGAGGGCCTTCTGCTGGCGCTGGCCGCTGAGGAGCTGGCGGATCTGTTCGGCCGCGTCCTCGACGGTCTGCTGCTCGGCGGGGACTATGCGCTGCACCTGGAAGACGTAGAAGCCGAACTGCGACTCCACCGGCCCGGTCAGCTCGCCCTCCTCGGTGGAGAACACCGCCTCGGCCAGCGCGGGCTCCAGGCCGCCCTGACGGGTGGCGCCGGTGAGCACGCCGCCCTCGGCGGCGGTCTGCTCGTCGATGGAGAACTCCTCGGCAACGTCGGTCCACGACCCGCCTGACTCCAGCGCCTCCTTGGCCTCCTGCGCCTCGCCCTTCTCCTCGGTCAGCACGAGGCGCAGGTCGCGCGCCTCGGGCGTGGCGAACTGCTGCTGGTTCTCCTGAAAGTACTTGCGGACGTCGTCGTCGCTGATCTGCTCGGGCTTGGTGCCCTCGGTCACCTTCTCGATCAGCTTCTGCTGCAGGAGGCTGAGGCGCACGCGCATGCGCAGGTCGTCCTCGCTGTAGCCGTACTGCTCGAGGAACGCGCGGTAGTCCTTCTCGGCCTCGAAGGAGGCCTCGCGCTCCTCGGCGAAGCGGGCGTTGACCTCCTTGGCGGAGACCTCCACCTCCTGCGCCTGCGCCTCGCCCTCGATCCACGAAGCGGTGATGAGGAACTGCAGGACCTCGTCGCGCAGCGCGTCGTACTCCTGCTTGCAGGTCTTGCGCAGCTCGTCGTCGGACGGCGGTTCCTGGCCCTCGGCCGGCTCGGGCATCACCTCGCGGCGCGCCTGGACGCATTCCGCGAAGTCGGGCGGGCGCGGGACGGCGGGCGCCCCCTCCTCGCCCGGCGGCTGCAGGGACGCGGCGGCGATCTGGAACCAGCGGTCGAACTCCGCGCGGGTGATCGGCCCCTCGTCCTCGACGGCGGCGACCGAGTTGCCGGGCACGGCGTTGCCGCACGCGGCCAGGGCGATCGCGGCGAGTGCGACGGCCAGTGCGGGTAGAAAAAGTCTGATTCGGATCATGTGCGGGCGAGCGTAGCGACTGCCCCCAGGACGGGAGCCCCCTTCCTGGCCGCCTTCAGCAGGCCTTCATGCGGGCTAACAATCACGCAACGGGGGCGCAGCGAGCCCTTGAGGCTGCGCTCAGGCCGCTTCGCGCGTGGCCGCCAGCAGGGCGTCTGCGGCCCGTACGACCGCAGGGAAGCGCTGCTGGGGGTCCTCGGGCACGCGCAGGGAGAACTGGCTGCGCCCGGACTCGTAGAGGGAGCCCGGCAGCTCCTCGCGCAGGGCCCGCGCGCGCCGCGCGTCCAGCTCGATCGGCGTCACGGCCAGGCGGCCCTGCCGGAACGTCACGGTCCGCGCGCCGGCCTGGCCGAGCTTGATGCGCGCCTGCTGGAGGGAGAGCAGGTTGGCCAGAGGCTCGGGCACGGGGCCGAAGCGGTCCTCCAGCTCCTCGCGCAGCAGGCCCACCTCGGACACCTCGACCGCCGCGGCGATGCGGCGATGCACGTCGATCTTGGCCTGCTCGTAGGGGATGTAGTCGGCGGGCACGTAGGCGTCGACGTTGACGTCCAGGCGCACCGGCTCCGGGCCGTCGCCGTCACGGGCGGTACCCGTGTCCTCACCGGCCATCTCCGCCACCGCGTCATCGAGCATCTGCAGGTAGAGCTCGAAGCCCAGGGCGGCGACGTGGCCTGACTGCTCGTCGCCCAGCAGCGAGCCGGCGCCGCGCAGCTCGAGGTCGCGCATGGCGACCTTGAAGCCCGCGCCCAGCTCGGTGTAGTCGCTCAGGGCGCTCAGGCGTTGGGCGGCCTCCGGGGTCAGCGCGGCCGCGCTGGGATAGAGCAGGTAGGCGTAGCCACGTTCGCGCGAGCGGCCCACGCGTCCGCGGATCTGGTAGAGCTGGGCCAGGCCGAAGCGGTCGGCGGCGTCGACGACCAGGGTGTTGGCCGAGGGGATGTCGATGCCCGACTCGATGATGCTCGTGGCCACCAGCACGTCGGCCTCGCCGCGCAGGAAGGTCAGCATCCGCGACTCCAGCTCCTGCTCGTCGAGCTGGCCATGGGCCACCTCGAAGCGCACGCCGGGCAGCAGACCGCGCAGGCGCTCGGCGGTCTCGTCGATGGTCTCCACGCGGTTGTGCAGGAAGAAGGCCTGGCCCCCGCGCTTCTTCTCGCGCTCCAGCGCCTGGCGGACGAGCTCCTCGTCGTACTCGCCCACGTAGGTCTTGACCGGCCGGCGACCCTCCGGCGGGGTCTCGATGACCGAGATGTCGCGCACCCCGGCCAGCGACATCTGCAGCGTGCGCGGGATCGGCGTCGCGCTCATGGAGATCACGTCGACCTTGAGCTTGAGCTGGCGCAGCAGTTCCTTCTGCTTGACCCCGAAGCGCTGCTCCTCGTCGACCACGATCAGGCCCAGGTCCTTGGCACGCACATCGCGCGACAGGAGGCGGTGGGTGCCCACGAGCACGTCCACCTGGCCGCGGCCGAAGGCGTCGATGGCCGCACGCTGCTCGGCGGCGCTGCGAAAGCGGCTGACGTGCTCGACGCGGAAGGGCCAGTCGGCCAGGCGCTCGGCGAAGGTGCCGAAGTGCTGCTGGGCGAGGATCGTCGTCGGCACGAGCATGAGCACCTGCTTGCCGGTCGCCGCGCACTTGAACGCGGCGCGCAGGGCGACCTCCGTCTTGCCGTAGCCCACGTCACCGCACACGAGGCGGTCCATCGGGCGCGAGGACTCCATGTCGGCCTTGACCAGCTCGATGGCCTCGAGCTGGTCGGCGGTCTCGGTGTAGGGGAAGCGCTCCTCGAAGTCGCGCTGCCAGTCGCCGTCGGGCTCGAAGGCGGTCCCCGCGCGCCGCTTGCGCTCGGCGTAGAGGTTGAGCAGCTCGCCGGCCATATCCTGGGCCGAGCGCCGGGCGCGGGCCTTCATGGTCTCCCAGCTCTTGCCGCCCAGCTTGCTCAACGGCGGGTGGGCGCCGCCCGCGCCGACGTAGCGGCTGATCTTGGGGAGCTGCTCGACGGGCATGTAGACCTTGTCCGAGCCCTGGAACTCGAGCTGGAGGTAGTCGCGCGTGACCCCGGCCACGGTGCGCGTGTCGAAGCCCGCGAAGCGCGCGATGCCGTGGTCCTCGTGGACGATGATGTCCTGCGTGCGCAGGTCGGCGAAGGAGCGCAGCGCACCCTTGCGCCTCGGCCCCGGCCCATCGTCGGAGCGCTCGGCGCGCCGGCGGCGGAAGAGCCGGTGCTCGGGGATGACCGCGAGCTTCAGCCCACCGGCCACAAAGCCGTCGCGCAGCGAGACGTTGGCGAAGCGCACGCGGCCGTCGGTGGAATGACCGTCGTCGCCGTCGCCCAGCCAGGACGCCTTCAGGCGCGCGAGGTTGTAGGCGGCGCGGTCGCCCTCCCCCTTGCGCGGCCAGGCCACCACGGTGCGATAGCCACTGCGCACGAGCTTCTCCAGCTCGGGCTCGGCCTCCTTGAGCGAGCGTGCGGCGGTGTCGGCGGCCTGCGCGCGGAACTCCAGCGGCTGGTCGCCGGCTATGGCGCTCAGGCGCACGGCGGCGCGGGCCTCGAGCGCCGCGGAGATCTCCTGCGGGGGCACGTAGAGATGGTGGGCGTCGACGTCGTGGAAGGCGGCGCAGACGTCCTGCCAGTGGTCGCGCAGCGCCGGCTCGACCTCCTCCTCGGCGGCGATGATCACCGCCGCCTCGCCGGCCAGGTCGAGGAAGGCCCCGAAGCGGTCCACGGGCAGCAGCTCGGCGATGTCGGGGCGGTCGTCCTCGGTGTCGCTCGCCGCGATCTCCGCGAGCTCGCGGTGCTCAGGAGCCAGCTCGGCCGCAGGGGCGATCTCCACCGCCTGGGTCTCGCCCAGCGAGCGCTGCGTGAACGTGGAGAACCAGCGCAGCGACTCGACCTCGATGTCGAACAGCTCGACGCGCACCGCGCGCTCCTCGGTGGCCGGATAGACGTCGACGATCCCGCCGCGCACCGCGAACTGGCCGCGGTCGGAGACCTGCTCGACGCGATCGTAGCCCGCCCGGACCAGGTCGGCCGCGAGCTCCTGGAGGTCGACCACGTCGCCCACGGTCAAGCGCAGGCCGTGGGGGCGCAGGTCGGGATCGGGCACCTTCTCGCTGAGCGCCACGGCCGAGACGACGACGATGGGCGGCTCGCCCCCCACCACCGGGTGGTCCAGCAGCGCGTCGAGCGCGGCCATACGCAGGCCCACGAGGTGCGGCGGCGGCGCGAGGTGGGACTCGTAGGCCACGCCGCGGCCGGGGTAGAAGCGCACCGGCCGGGGCGCCAACCACGCGCCCATGTCGGCGGCCAGATCGCGAGCCTGGCGGTCGTCCCCCGCGACGATGACGGCGGGCCGGTCAGCGTAGGCGGGGGCCCCGTCGACCAGGGCGGCCAGCAGGTAGGGGCGCAGGCTGGCCGAGACGAAGGCGCGGCCCCCGTCGCGGGCGAGCGTGGCTCCCTCCGGTGAGGCGTCGAGGTGGGCGAGGAGGGGGCGCAGCGACATGGGGCGGCGGGGCAGTGTAGGGCTGCTCGCGGGGCCTTCCCGCGATCCCGGCCCGGGGAGCTCTACCCTGGCGCGGAGCGCGTGCCCTCGCCGGCCACCATCCCCTCGGCCGCGTCCGCGGCGCGATCGATCAGCGCCGCGACCTCGTCCCGTGGCTCGTCGAAGGTGCGCAGCACATAGCCGGCCACGGTCTCGGGATCGGTGGAGTCGGGGCGCCCCACACCGATCCGCACGCGCGCGAAGCCGGGGTCGCCGAGGTGCGCCCGCAGCGACTTGAGCCCGTTGTGGCCGGCCAGACCGCCGCCGACCCGGGTGCGCACCTGGCCGAAGCGCAGGTCGATCTCGTCGTGGAGGACCAGCACGCGGTCGAGGCCGACCTTGTAGGCGCCGCGGGCCGGGCCCGCGGAGCGCCCGGCCTCGTTCATGTAGGTCTGGGGCAGCAGGAGCGCGACACGGGGGCCGCCGAGCCCGGCACGCCCCTCGCTCAGCTCGCCCTGGTAGCGCGTGGCGGGCCGTCCGAGGTCCCAGCGCCGCGCGAGCGTGCGGGCGACCTCGAAGCCGATGTTGTGCCGGGTGCCCTCGTAGCGCCGCCCCGGGTTGCCAAGTCCCACGACCAGCCAGTCCGCGGGGGTGGTGGGGCCGCTCGAGCCGCGGCGGCGGGGCAACCGCACGCCGGGCCGGGCTAGTGGTCGTCCACTGGTTCCGCAGGCGGCACGGCGGCTACTCCGTGCCGTCCTGCGTGGGCACCCCGCCGGCGCCCGCGTCGGCCTCGGAGCCCTCGGCCTCGCCGGCGCCCTCGCCGACGCGCTCGGTCTCAGCCTCGATCTCCTCCTCCTCGGCGTCCACTTCCACGGTGGGCGGCGCGAGGTTGGCGATGACCGTCTCCTCGAGGTCGTCGAGCAGCTCGACGCCCCGGGGCGGGCGCACCGCGGCCAGGGTCAGCGAGTCGTTCATCTCCAGCCCGGAGACGTCGTGCACGATGGCCTCGGGGATGTCGCCGGGCAGCGCCTCGACGTTGAGCTCGTGGGTGACCTGGTCGAGCACGCCGCCCTGGACCACGCCGGGCGACTCGTCGCCGCCCTGCAGCTCGAGGAAGACCACGGCATGGATCTTGACGTCCAGGCGCACCCGCAGGAGGTCGATGTGCCGGGTGTCGCCGCGCACCACGTCGTACTGGGCGTCCTTGAGTACGGCGGGCTGGCTCTGGCCGTCGATCGCGAGGTCGAGCACCGCGCCGCGGGCGGCCAGGGCGTGGCGCAGCAGGCGCTCGTCGACCTGGAAGGAGACCGGCTCGTCGCCGCCGCCGTAGAGCACGCCGGGCACCACACCCTGGCGGCGCAGGCGGCGCACGGCGCGCGAGCCCCCGGCGGTGTCGCGGGGCTGCAGCTCGAGCTTGGTGGCGGTGGAGGTCGAAGTGCTCATGGCCGACGCGGCAGGATAGCGCCTCGAACGCGGGGGCGCGGGGGCCTCGGCCCGCGGGCGCGCGTACACAGGCCGCGGGCGCGGGCACTCAGGCCGCGGGCGCGCAACGGCCCGGCCCCTAGTGGCCGCCCCCGCAAATACGCACCGTTCCGGCGGCCGCCGATCACCGCCT
>JBBJOB010000128.1:0-6168 GCA_037721455.1 Solirubrobacteraceae bacterium
CGGTCCTCTCAAGTTCGGGAGACCGGCTTTCGCCTCCGGTCCTCTCAAGTTCGGACCTCCGGCGACGTTAGAGCTACGGGACGCGCTCGGGCGCGTCGTCGGTGAACTCCTCGCGGAAGAGGCGCATGGCGTCGATGGACGCGGGGCTCAACTCCTGGCAGCCCAGGAAGCGCGTCCAGTTCACGGCGGCGAAGGCGTAGGGCATCTCGGTGTTGTTCTGCATGACCAGCGTGTGGTAGCCGCCCGGGGCGCCGAGCACGGGCTCCTGGGTCAGGGCGCGCAGCCGGTCGACCTGCTCCTGGGAGGTTCCCGGCCGGTACTGGAAGACGATCCGGCCGTGCTCGAGGGAGTGAAGCCACCCCTCATGGGGGGGCGGGCTGCCTGCGGGGTACACGCCGTCCTGCGCCGGGGTCGGATCGTGGGTGCCCGAGGAGGGCGGGTTGGTGTTGTAGGTGCTCAGCGGCACGTCCTCGGTGACGTGCTCGCCGCCCAGGTTCTCGGCCTCCTCGAACACGCACCCGGAGGCCTCGACGGCCGCCTCGAGCTCCTCGAACTGCTGCGGGGGGAGCCGGACGTCGGCGAGGGCCTCGTCGTCCTCGCCGCCGGCGGCGATCGGCCCGGCGTCGCCCCCGTCGCCGCTCGTGGTGGAGAGCACGATCAGCCCGGCCAGGATGGCCACGACCAGCAGGCCGCCGACGCCGAACTGCAGCAGCCGGGCGCGCTTGGCGCGGGCCGCCTGCTCGCGTGCGGCCTGCTCGCGGGCCGCCTTGCGCTGTGCCTTCTGCTCCTGCCGGTTAGCCATGGGCGGCGCAGGGTAGCGGCGGCGCGGCGGACGCCCGCCCCGCGCGCCAGGCCGTCACCACCGGCTCCGCTGTTGGCGAAGTGCCGATAGCGTTTGCGCCCTTCCACCTCCCGAAGGAGCGCTCCATGGCCAAGGAACCCAGACCCCTGCACGGCATGACCGCGGCGATCACCGGCGGCGCCCGCGGCATCGGCCGTGCCACGGCGCAGGCCTTCGTGCGCCAGGGGATGAAGGTGGCCATCGGGGACCTCGACCTGCAGGCCGCCCGGCAGACCGCCGCCGAGCTTGGGCCGGGCGCCGCCGCCTTCGAGCTCGACGTGACAGACCGCGACTCCTTCGCCGCCTTCCTGGACGGGACCGAGCAGCAGCTCGGCCTGCTCGACGTGCTGGTCAACAACGCCGGGATCATGCAGATCGGCCGCTTCCTGGAGGAGGACGATGCCACGGCACGCCGGCAGATCGACATCAATCTCCACGGGGTCATCTACGGCTGCAAGCTGGCGCTGGAGCGCATGGTTCCGCGCGACCGCGGCACCGTGGTCAACATCGCCAGCCAGGCGGGCAAGTTCGGCGCGCCCGGCGGTGCGACCTATTCGGCCACCAAGCACGCCGTGGTCGGCCTGACCGAGGCCATCCGCGGCGAGCTGGTGATCGAGGGCTCCGGCGTGGAGATGGCCTACGTCATGCCGGCCGTCGTCAACACCGAGCTGGGCGCCGGCACGGCTCCGACCCGCGGGGTGAAGAAGATCGAGCCCCACGACGTCGCCGACGCCATCGTGGAAGCCCTCCAGCACGGCATCGTCGACGTGTGGGTGCCCAAGAACGTCAAGACGATCAGCCGCGTTGTCACCCTCATGCCCCGGCGCGGAAGCGAGGCCGTCGGCCGCCTCATCAGAGCTGACAAGGTTCTCTACGACTTCGACCCGGCCGTGCGTCGCGAATACGAGCTGCGCGCCTCGCACTCCGAGCCGGCGCTGGACGGCGACGAGGAGAGGGGCCAGATCGAGGAGCGCAGCAGCGCGACGTAGCGCCGAATCCGGTCACGCGCGTGCCGGTGCTCCGAGCCCGGCCAACGCTTCGACCCGCCCGACCTCCAGACCGGCCATGACCCGATCGCACAGATCGTCCAGCGCGGCGTCCAGCGTGCGCGCCGGGCGCTCGCCGACGAGCGCCTCGACCACGGCGGGAGCCTCGAGCAGGCCGTGGGGGTAGAGGGCCAGCAGCGGGCCGTCGACCCAGCCCAGTCGTTCGGGGAGCGCCTCGGCCACAGGGCCGGTCGCCTCCGTGCGCCCCTGGCGGATCTCGTAGCCGTGTGCGGGAAGATCCGAGAGGGCCGCCCACGGCGCGGGCAGCACGGCGAAGCGCGAGCGCAGCGGGCGGGTGAGCTTGTCGCGCGTGTAGTGCGTGCGCAGCGGCAGGAACCCAAGGCCCGCGAGGCTCTCGCCGTCGCCCGGCCCGCCGGCCGCCGAAGCCTCGCCGGCCAGGCTCTCGCCCGCCATCTGCAGCCCGCCGCAGAGCGCGAGGACGCGCCCTCCCGCCGCCAGCCGTGCGCTCACCGCAGCGGCCAGCCCGCGCTCGCGCAGCCAGGCAAGGTCCGCGGCAACGTGCTTGGAGCCCGGCAGGACGACCAGCTCCGCGCCGGCCAGGTCCTCGGGCCGCCCGGCCCAGCGCACGTCGGCCACCTGCTCGAGCAGCTTGAGCTCGTCGAGGTTGGAGGCAGTCGGGTAGCGCACCACGGCCACCCGCGGGGCGCCCGGGCGGGGCGACGGCGCGGCCGCGCCGTCCTCGTCGGGCAGCCCGTGCTCGATCCACGGCACGACGCCGACCACAGGCACGCCGGTCAGGTTCTCGAGGCGCTGCGGCCCCGGCGCCAGTAGCGCCGGGTCGCCGCGGAAGCGGTTGAGCACGAAGCCGCCGATCCGCGCCCGCGCAGCCTCGTCGAGCAGCGCCCACGTCCCGTACAGATGCGCGAACGAGCCACCGCGGCCGATGTCGGCCACCAGCAGCACACGCGCGTCGGCCGCCGCGGCCACGCGCATGTTGGCGTGGTCGGTGTCGGTCAGGTTGATCTCCGCCGGGCTGCCCGCCCCCTCGCCGACCAGCAGCTCGTACTCGGCGCGCAGCGACCCAAGCGCCTCCTCCACCGCGGGCCACAGCCGCGGTCCGCGGGAACGCCAGGGCAGCGCGCTCACGTCGTGGTCCACCCGGCCGTGCACCACGACCTGGCTGCTCGTCTGCCCCTCCGGCTTGACCAGCACCGGGTTCATCCGCACGTCGGGCTCCACGCGCGCGGCGCGCGCCTGCAGCCACTGCGCCACCCCGATCTCCCCGCCCTCCACCACCCGCGCGTTGTTGGCCATGTTCTGGCCCTTGAACGGCGCCACCGCCACTCCCCGTCGCGCGAAGTGCCGACACAGCGCCGTCGCGATCAGGCTCTTGCCCGCCCAGCTCGAGCACCCCTGCACCATGAGCATCGCGCTGGTCACGCGGCGCGACGATACCCATGCCATCCCCGTTGCGGTCCTGCGACAGGGCGACGCAGAGCCGTCACCGGCAACCGGCCCGGCAGCGGGGGAGGACCTCGGGTCCAGGCTGGCCGGTCGTCGCCGACGGAGTGTCGCCTGGGAGTGCTGCTATCCCCGGCTATCAACTTTGCTATCCCCGGCTTGCAGCACTCGGGAGGACGACACGAACCTCCTCGGGAGGCCTGCGCGGCTCCGCGCGAGTGAGCCCTACCCCGCGGTGAGCCACTCCGCGATGCGCCGACCGACCAGCTCGCCCTGGTCCTCCTGGAGGAAGTGGCCGGCGGCGGGGATCGGCTCGGGGGGCTCGCGCCCGATGGCCTGCGCGAAGCGCTCGCCGGCGGCCGGGGTGAGGATCGGATCCTCGGCCCCCCAGAGCATGAGCGTGGGGCGGTCGTCGGCGGCCAGCGCCTCGAGCACGCGTTTGCCGGCCTCGGCGCCCGGATCCTCGGGGGAGAGCGGCAGCATGAGCGGGAAGGCGCGGGCTCCCGCCTTGGCGTCGACGTCGACGTAGGGCGCGTCGTAGGCCGCGGCGACGTCGTCGCCGGGGTCGGTGTGGCAGCCGCGGCGCACGAGCATGCCGACCGGGAGGTCCTCCGTGCGCTCGACGAAGGCACGGAAGGTGTGCCAGGCCTCGCTCATGCGCTGGCGTCCGGTGAACAGGCCGGTGTCCAGGATCACGAGCCGTGCGACGCGGTCGGCATGCTCGACCGCGATGCGCAGCCCGATCGGCCCGCCCCAGTCGTGCACCACCACGGTGGCGTCGCGCAGGTCGAGGTCCTCGAAGAGGTCGGCCATGGCCGCGACGTGGCGCTCGTAGGAGTACCAGGCCATCTCGACGGGCTTGTCGGAGCGCCCGAACCCGGGCAGGTCGGGCGCGATGCAGCGAAAGCCCGCGTCGCGCACGGGCGGGATGATCTTGCGCCACAGGTAGGCCCAGGTCGGCTCGCCGTGGAAGAAGACCACCGGGGGCCCGTTCCCGACGTCGTGATGGGCCAGGCGCAACCCCTCCCACTGACGGAAAACGGGCTCGCTCAGCACCTCGATGCCGGGCAGGCCGGCGAACAGCTCGTCGGGGGTGCGCACCGCGTCGGTCACGCCCGCTCCGCCGCCTCCTCGCCCGGCGCCTGCTCCTCGCGGCCGGCCCGGTAGCGCTCGTGGGCTTCGTCGATGGTCTTCAGCGCATCCTCGCGCTGGTACCAACCGTCCACCGTCACCTCTATCCCCTGGGGCTGCTTGTAGATCGAGAAGAAGTGGCTGATCTCGTCGCGCAGCGCCTGTGGGAGATCCTCGAGCTTCTCCATCGTGTTCCAGTTGGGGTCGGTGTGGGGAACGCAGACGACCTTGTCGTCGATGCCCTCCTCGTCGCGCATGCGAAACAGCGCGATGACCTTGACCGGGATGACGCAGCCGGGGAAGGTCGGCTCGCTCACGCAGACCATCGCGTCCAGGGGGTCGCCGTCCTCGGCCAGCGTCTCGGGTACGAAGCCGTAGTCGGTCGGATAGACGACCGAGGAGAACAGGAAGCGGTCGAGCTTGATGGCGCCCAGCTCGTCGTCCCACTCGTACTTGTTGCGGCTGCCGCGGGGGATCTCGACGATGACGTGGACATTGGGCACGCCCCGACCCTATACGGCTTTCGCCTACGGTCCTCTCAAGTTCGGATCTCCGGCGACGTCACTCCAACACTCCGAGCAGCTCCTCCGCCTCCGGCCCGACGGTCACGTGGATGGCCGCCGGCTCGCGCACCCAGGCGATCAGGTTCAGCGACTGGAGGCGGTCGAGGAGGAACTGGAAGGCGAGCGACTGCTCCTCGGAGCGGTAGCGGCGTTCGACGTCGAACGAGAACCCCGTGGTGTGCAGCGAGTAGTCGCGCGTGGCCTCCGGGTTGCCGTCGTCGATGATCGCGTCCTGGTAGTCCAGGTCGCGGGCCGTCGAGGTGACGACGAGAGGGTCGGCGCCCGAGATCTGCTGCGTGGCGGTGCCCATGTAGAGCAGCGTGGCCAGGGCCTCGGGGCGCAGCCCGCGGTAGAGCTCGCTCTCGCGCTCCAGGTCCCCGGCCAGCTCCCCCATGTCCTCGTCGATGCGCAGCCCGGCGCCGGCCATGCGCTCGGCGTCCAGGGCGAGCAGGTCCTCCGAGGCGTAGGCCTCCTCCAGCGCCTCGCCGTCCTCGAGGACCTCGGTGTCCACCTCCGGGCGGAGCACCTCCTCCGAGGAGTTCTTCTCGTCGTGCAGCGCCTGCAGGCGCTCCAGGGCCTCCGGGTCCGAGCGCCAGAGGGCCATGATGTCCTGCGCCGCGCCCACCCGCCACAGATAGGTCTGCGAGTCGTCGCCCAGCGACACGAGCTTGCGGTAGGCGCCCACCTTGTTGCGCGGCGAGGAGTCGAAGTAGACCTGCGCGTAAGAGGCGTCATCGTCCCCGTAGAGGTCGAGGACGTCGGTTAGGTTGCCCACGCCCATGTGGTAGCTGACCACGGACAGGTCGTCGCGCCCCAGCTCTCCGCGGGCGAACCGGATGTAGCGTGCGGTCGCGGCCAGCGCCTGCTCGGGGTCGAAGCGCTGGTCGACCACCTGGCGGCGCGCGCGCAGGCGGTCGGCACGCTCGGGGTCGTCATCGTCGAAGGCCTCGGCGATGTCGGCGGTCAGCTCCTCCGAGCGCTCCACGTCGATCTCCATGTCCAGCAGGTTCTGACCGGTCTCGGCGAGGATCTGGGTGAGACCGACCGCGCCCGAGAGGTCGTCACCGGCCACCGCGTTGCCGCGCCCCGCGCTCTCGAGGAACACCATCCCCTCGAGGATCTCGGGCGCGATGTCGGCCTCGGCCGCCGCGCGCTCGATCAGCGG
>JBBJOB010000129.1:0-6113 GCA_037721455.1 Solirubrobacteraceae bacterium
GCTCTCGCCCGCACGCCCAGCCATCCGCGATGCCGGGCGCCTACGGCTTGCGATCCGCCATCGCGACGAACGCGTCGAGCGCCTCGGGGTTGGCCAGCGACTCGCGCGAGGCGGCGCTTTCGGGATCCTGGCCCATGAGGATCGCCTTGACCGGGACCTCGAGCACCTTGCCCGACAGCGTGCGGGGCACCGCGGCGATCTGGCGCACCTCGTCGGGCACGTGGCGCGGCGAGCAGTCCTCGCGGATACGCGTGCCGATCGCCTTGGCGAGGTCGTCATCCAGTTCGAGCCCCTCGCGCAGCACCACGAACAGGGGCATCCACGTGCCGCCTTCGCCGTCGGGCACGTCGACCACCAGTGCGTCGACGACCTCCTCCACCGCGAGCACGGCGCGGTAGATCTCGCTCGTTCCCATCCGCACCCCGCCGCGGTTGATGGTCGCGTCCGAGCGCCCGTAGATGACCGCCGTGCCGCGCGAGGTGATCTGGACCCAGTCGCCGTGGCGCCAGACGCCCGGGAAGGTGTCGAAGTAGCTCTCGCGCAGGCGCCTGCCCTCGGGGTCGTCCCACAGGTACAGCGGCATGGAGGGCATGGGCTGGGTGATGACCAGCTCACCGACCTCGTCGATCACGCTTCGGCCCTCCTCGTCCCGGGCCTCGACCGCGCAGCCCAGCGCACGGGCCTGGATCTCCCCGCGGTGGACCGGCAGCAGCGGCACGCCGCCCACGAAGGCCGTGCACACGTCGGTGCCCCCGCTGGCGGAGAAGAGCCACGTGTCAGGGCCCAGTTCCCCGTAGACCCAGTCGAAGCCCTCTGGTGACAGCGGAGATCCCGTGGAGCCGATCGCGCGCAGGCGGCTCAGATCGCGCCCCTGGGCAGGGCGAACTCCCTCCTTCATGCACGTGGCGATGTAGGCGGCGCTGGTGCCGAACGTCGTCACCTCGGCCCGCTCGGCGAGATCCCACAGAGTGCCCATGTCGGGGTACGCCGGGTTGCCGTCGAAGAGCACGATCGCGGCGTCGGTGAGCAGCACGCCGACGAGGAAGTTCCACATCATCCAGCCCGTGGTGGTGAACCACAGCACGCGGTCGCCGGGCTGGGCGTCGAGGTGGAGGTGCATCGTCTTGAGGTGCTCGAGCAGGATGCCGCCCTGGCCCTGCACGATGGCCTTGGGCAATCCCGTCGTGCCCGAGCTGTAGAGCACCCACAGCGGGTGGTCGAAGGGCACCGGCTCGAAGCGCGTGGCCGTGTTGTCGCCGCTGGCCAGGAGCTCGTCGAAGGGCATGGCGCCGGGAAGCTGCGCCTCGGGGTCCAGGTAGGGGAGCAGCACCGTGTGCTCCAGCCCCGGCAGCTCGTCGCGCAGGCGGGCGACGGTCTCGCGGCGGTCGAAGTCACGCCCGCCGTAGCGGTAGCCGTCGACGGCCAGAAGCACCTTGGGCTCGATCTGGGCGAAGCGGTCGATCACGCTGCCCGCACCGAACTCCGGCGCGGCGGTGGACCACACGGCGCCGAGCGTCGCGCAGGCCAGGAAGGCGGCCACGGTCTCGGGGACGTTGGGCATGTAGGCCACGACCCGGTCGCCCTTGCCCACGCCCAGCGCGCGCAGCCCGGCGGCCACCCGCCCGGTCAGGGCGCGCAGCTCCGCCCAGCTCATCTCCTGCTGGTCGCGCAGCTCGGAGGCGTGCACGATGGCGACGGCATCGTCGGCCTTGCCGCGGAAGACGTGCTCGGCGAAGTTGAGGTGGGTGCCCGGGAACCACTGCGCACCGGGCATCGACCGGTCGCCGAGCACGCGCCCCGGAGCGGGGTTGCCGTGGACCTCGAAGACGTCCCAGATCGACCGCCAGAAGGCGTCGAGGTCGGTGACCGACCAGCGCCACAGGGCCTCGTAGCCGTCGAAGGCCAGGCCGCGCTCGCGCTCCAGCCAGCGCAGGTAGCGGGTCAGCGCCGCCTCTTCGACGAGCTGCTCGGGTGGCTCCCAGAGGACCGTGGCCTCGTGCGCGGGGGTGCTCATCGCGGTGCTCCTCGTCGGCGGGGGATGCGCTGCATGATCGCGTGTCGGCGCGATGGCTGCGGCGCCGGCGGGGCGAGGACCTCGCGGTCCAGGTGGCGCACGATGCCCAGGGTGAGCTCGACCGCGGCGCGCAGGGATGCGGGCTCGGGTGCGGAGCCCGGGTGGCCGTCGTCGTCGAGGCACCCGACGGCCAGGGCCGGCCAGCCGCGCCGGCGGGCGGCCAGCGCGCCACTGTGGCCGCGCGAGACGTGGGGCCCGGCCTGGAGGTGCCCCTCGGTCCGTGCGGTCCGCGCGGCCAGCTCGCGCAGGCGGGGATGCAGCCAGAGCGGGAACAGGCGGCCCTCGCGCTCCCACCAGCGCGGGGTGCCCGCGGCGCACGGCTCGAGGTGGATGACCGCAAGCTCCTGCGGGCGCAGGCTCCGCCGCCGCGCGGCCACGAAGGCGCGCATGCCCAGCGCCGGCCCGTCGCCCGCGCCGGCCAGTACGACGTCCACGGCCAGGCGTTGTGGCGGGCGCTCGCGCAGCGCGGCGGCGACCGCCAGGACGGCCGCGGGACCGGTGGCGTCGACCGCGCCGACCGCGGGCTCGGCCACCCAGAGCTCCAACCACCCCGCGAGCAGGAGCAGGAGCACGACCGTCGGCGCGATCTGCAGCGGGCCGAGCAGCTCACCGCTGACGCCGGCGATGCGTGCGCCGCCCGCGGCCACGGTGAGCAGCATGCACCCCAGGGCCAGTGCGTGGGGACCGAGGAGGTGGCCGCGCAGCCTGCGCCGCGCCCTGCCCCACAGGCGCCGCGTTCGTCCGCGCGACAGCGCGCCGGCGCGCGGGGCGTCCAGCGCGGCGGTGAGGATGAGGCGCACGGACGGTGCGTCGCGGTGATGGTGCCGTGGATCGGCAGCGACGACGTTCTGCGTCGCCCGGCGGGGCGTGAGCAGACGGGTGGGGGAGGGGGCGCCGGCCAGCTCGGCCAGGGTGAGGACCAGCGCCACGACGACCATCGCCGTGCCCACGATGGCCGCCTCGACCATCACCAGGCCGCCGGCGAGGGCCAGCAGGGCGTGCAGCGCGTGCACGAGCGCGTCGTGGGGGCGCACCCAGTGGGTCTCCAGGCGCGTCCGGTAGCCCAGCTCGCGGAGCTGGGCGGCCATGGCCACGGCGGCCCGCCGCTCGGCGTCGCTGCCCGCGGCGCGGCGGCGGACGCCGGCCAGCTGCGCGACGATCGCCGAGGGATCCATGCGGGCGAGCATGCTGCCATAGGGTTGGCGGATGGCCGCTACCGAGGTCGATCTCGCCTTCGCCGGCGTCGCGCGCCAGGCGGCGTCCGTACGCGACGGCGAGGCCTCCCCGCGCGAGCTGGTCGAGCTCGCCCTGGAGCGCATCGCCGCGCTGGATCCCCAGCTCAACGCCTTCCGCGTCGTGCTCGCCCACGAGGCGCTGGCCGACGCCGACCGCGCCGGCTCGGTCGCCGTCCACGACCGCGGGCCGCTGCACGGCGTCCCCGTGGCCGTCAAGGACGACCAGGCCGTCGCGGGCCAGGCGCTCACCCTGGGCACGGGCGCCCACGGCGACCAGCGCCAGCCCGCCGACAGCGAGATCGTCCGCCGCCTGCGCGTCGCCGGGGCGATCGTGGTGGGGATCACCCGGGTGCCCGAGCTGACCCAGTGGCCGTTCACCGAGACGGCCACCGGAGGCATCACCCGCAACCCGTGGGACCCCAACCGCACCCCCGGCGGCTCCAGCGGCGGCTCGGGCGCTGCGGTGGCCGCCGGCATGGTCCCCGTCGCCACGGCATCCGACGGCGCTGGCTCGATCAGGATCCCCGCCGCCTGCTGCGCGCTGTTCGGGCTCAAGCCCCAGCGCGATCGCATCCCGCTCACCCCGCGCGACGAGGGTTGGCACGGCCTCGCCCACCTGGGCGTGCTCACGCGCTCGGTGCGCGACAGCGCTGTGGTCCTCGACGCGCTGACCGGCGAGGCCTGGGCGGAGGAGCTCGAGGCCGAGAATTCGCCCCACCCGCCCCTGCGCATCGCGCTGTCCACGAAGATCCCGCCGCCGCTGCTCGCGCGCCTGGAGCCCGAGCAGCACGTCGCACTCGAGGAGACGGCCGCGCTGCTGCGCGACCTGGGCCACGAGGTCGTCCAGCGCGACCCCGACTACAGCCCGCGGATGAGCATCGCCCTCGTCACGCGGCTGCTCAGCGGCGTGTACGACGAGGCGCGCGCGATGCCCTTCCCCGAGCGGCTGGAGCGCCGCACGCGCCAGCAGGCCTTCGTGGGCGGGCAGCTGCGCCGGTTCCTGGGCTGGGCGCGACGCAACGAGGCCGCCGACGCCGCTCGACTCAACGCCCTCTTCGACGATGTCGACGTGCTGCTCACCCCGGCGCTGGCCTCGCTGCCCCTGCCCGTCGGGCGCTTCGAGGGACGCAGCGGGCCGGTGACCTTCGACGGGGTGTCGCGCTTCCTGCCCTGGCTGCCGGCCTGGAACCACGCCGGCAACCCCGCCGCCGCGGTCCCCGCCGGCTTCACGCCCGGCGGTGTGCCCACCGCGGTGCAGCTCGTGGCCGCGCCGCACGGCGAGGCGCTGCTGCTGCGCCTGGCCGCGCAGCTCGAGGCGGCTCGACCGTGGGCGGACCGCCGCCCGCCCGTGGCGTGAGCTCCTCGCCGGGCGAGCTGCGCGTCGTCGCCGCCGACGCCGCCCGGGCGGCCGGCGCGCTGCTGCTCCAGCGCTTCGGTGCGGCGGAGGCCGAGGACGTGCGCACGAAGTCGACGCCGACCGACCCCGTGTCCGAGGCCGACCTCGCCGCCGAGCGGGCGATCCGCGAGATCCTGGGTGCACGCCGCCCCGGCGACGCGATCCTGGGCGAGGAGGGCGGACAGAGCGCCGGCGCGGACACGCCCGGCGACTCGCCTGAGCTGCGCTGGATCGTCGACCCGCTGGACGGCACGGTCAACTACCTGTACGGGATCGGGCAGTGGTGCGTTTCGGTGGCCGTGCACGACGACGACGGCGCGCTGGCCGGCGTGGTCTTCGACCCGCTGCGCGACGAGCTGTTCGCCGCCGAGCGCGACGGGGTTCCCACGCTCAACGGCCAACCGCTCGAGCGCCCGGTGCGCGACGAGCTGGCCACCGCCCTGGTGGCCACCGGCTTCAGCTACGACGCCGCCGAGCGCGAGCGGCAGGCCGCCGTGGTCGGTGCCCTGCTTCCGCGCGTGCGCGACGTGCGGCGCCTGGGCTCCGCCGCGCTGGACCTCGCCTGGACCGCCGCGGGACGCGTCGACGCCTACTACGAGCGCGGCGGAAAGCCGTGGGACGTCGCCGCGGGCTCGTTGCTGTGCGAGCGCGCCGGGCTCGCCGTGCGGCGCATCGAGCCGCGCGGCGACCACGAGCCCCTGGGACTGCTCGCCGCGCCGGCCGCCCTGGCCGACGCACTCGAGCCGCTGGTCACCTGATCCGCGCCGGCGACCTTCAGCGGAAGGCTCGCTACCCGATCTCGACCAGGTCCACGACGAAGACCAGCGTCTCCTCGGGCCCGATCGCCGGCGGGCTGCCGGAGGCGCCGTAGGCCATGTCCGGCGGGATGACGAGCTGGCGTCGGCCGCCCGGGCGCATGCCCTCCAGGCCCTCGTCCCAGCCCTCGATGACCATCCCGGCGCCCAGCTCGAAGATGAACGGCTGGCCGAGGTCCCAGGAGGCGTCGAACTCCTCGCCGGTGGCGTAGCTGACGCCGACGTACTGCATCGTCAGCGTGTCGCCGGCCTCCGCGGCCTCGCCCTCTCCCTCCACGATGTCCTCGGTCTCCAGCTCGGTCGGCGGCTCGCCCTCGGGCACCTCCACGGCCGGCTTGACCGAGGTGTCGGTGAGATCGCCACCCTCCTCGGGCACCGCCGGGGTCTCGAAGGCCGGCGGCGTGGTTTGCGCGGCAGGGCTCTCAGAGCCCTCCTCGCCGTCGCCGCTGCAGCCGGCGGCGATCAGGGCGGACACTGCGATCGCCGTCGCAACGGCGTGGCGGAGAGGGGGGAGGGACATGGGCGGGGACCCTAGCCCGCGGGTGTGCCGGGGTCAGCGCATTGGCCCGATGAAGCGGTCGAGGCGCTTGCCG
>JBBJOB010000130.1:0-6031 GCA_037721455.1 Solirubrobacteraceae bacterium
ACTTCGAGCCGCTGGTCCAAATCTATCCAAGCCTTTGGAATGGCACAAAGCCTTGCTAGTCGAAAAGGAGCTTTGCTCGGCCGGTGCGCTATTCGCTACGGGAAGCGCCCGAACCACAACAGCGACAGCGCGCCGCCGGCCAGGAGCAGCACGGCGCCGCCCGCGGCGAATCCCGCGGTGACCTCGACCTCCTCATCCTCGGTGCCGATCCGGCTGCCCAGGCTCTCGTAGACGGTGCTGAGTTGCTGGGCGTCCAGCGCCTCGAAGCTCTGCCCGCCCGTGATCTGGGCGACCTGGCGCAGGGTCTCGCGATCGGGCGGCACGGGGATGGTGAGCGGGAAGATCTCGCCGGGCGGCGTCTGCGTGACGGTGCCGGCGTCGGTGCCCAGCGCGACCGTGAACACGGGGATTCCCAGCTCACGGGCCTCCCGCGCCGCCTGCAGCGGCTCGGTCACGCCCAACGTGCTCTCGCCGTCGGACAGGAGCACGATCACCGCGGGCGGGTCCTCGGTGTCGCCGGCGGTGGCGGCCACCTTGGAGACCGCGTCGACGGCCGTCACCAGCCCGTCGCCCATGGCGGTGCCCCCCTCGGCCTCCAGTCCCTCGATGCCCTGCTCGAGGGCTTCGCGGTCCTCGGTAGGCGGCACACGCACCGCCGCGGTCTGGCTGAAGGAGGCCAGGCCCAGGTTGAACTCCTCGGGCAGCTCCTGCGAGAAGGTCAGCGCCGCCTCCTGCGCGGCGCGCAGGCGCGTGGGGTCGACGTCCTCGGCCAGCATGGAGCCGGACACGTCGGTGACCAGCATCACGCTCGCGGTCTCCTTGGGCACCGCGACGACCGCGTGCGGACGGGCCAGCGCCACGGCCAGGGCGCCCAGCGCGGCGCAGAAGAGCACGGGCGGCACGTGGCGGCGCCACTGAGGCGTCTCCTGCACCACGTTGGCCAGCAGGTCGAGGTTGGTGAAGCGCGCGGCATAGCGCGGCCGCGCCCGCTGTACGAGCACGTAGCCGGCCGCCATCAGGGGGACCACGAGAAGTGCCACGAGGGCCACCGGCCACTCGAAGTTCATGTCAGGTCGCCGGAGGTCGCCGGTTGCGATGGCTGCGGGCCAGGCCCACCTTTCCCAAGCGGCCGCCCGGCGACCCGCGGCGCGGCCGAGGCCTGGCCGCGCGCGGGCAGCGGCCGGCGCCCGAGGAACGTGGCCAGCGGGCGTAGCCACTCGCCCTGCGTGCTCACCAGGAGGTGGTCGGCGCCCGTGTCGCGGATCGTGCCCGCCAGCGCGGCGCGCTCCCGCGCGGCGGCCTGTGCGAAGCGCTCGCGCAGGGCGCGGCTGGAGGTGTCCACGCGCAGCGTCCGCCCGCTCTCGGGATCGACGAAGTCCACGGCGCCCACCGCGGGCAGCTCCTGCTCGCGCGGGTCGCGTACCTCGACGGCCAGCACGGCGTGGCGCGCTGCCAGGCGCTTGAGGGCGTCGGCCCAGGCCGGGACGACGCCCCCGCCCGCCCCGCTGGCAGCGCCGCCCCCCGGCCCCTCCCGGAAGTCTGACACCACGACGATGAGCCCCGGCCGCCGCGCCAGGGCGGCAACGCGACGCAGCCCGACCGCGAGCGACACCCCGGCGCTGCCGTCGGCCTCGGGCTCACGGCGGGCCAGGGCGAGCGCGGCGAGCAGCCCGCCGCGGCCCTGGCGGGGCGGGCGCACCCCCGCGTCCGCCACGCCGACGGTCATCACGCCCAGGCGGTTGCCCCGCCGCGTGGCCAGGTGGCCCACGGCCAGCGCCACGCCCTCGGCAACGTCGGCCTTGCGCCGGTCGGCCGTACCGAAGCGCATCGAGGCCGAGCCATCCACGGCCAGCCACGTGGTGAGCGCGCGCTCGGCCACGTGCACCCGCACGTGGGGCTCGCCGGTGCGGGCGGTGGCCGAAGGCTCCAGGTGGCGCACGTCGTCGCCGATCTCGTAGGGGCGAACCATGGCCAGCTCGGTCCCCGCTCCCACGGCCGGGGAGCGCCGCTCGCCGGGCCACAGATCCTCCACCCGGGTCCCGACCGCGAGGTCGAGCGCGCGCAGGGTGGCCAGGGGGACGTGCCCCGGCCCGGGTGCGTGCGGGGGCCGCGGTCCTGCGCCCGCCGCACCGCCCCCACGCGATCGCAGGGGTACCACGGTCATGCCGCGGCGCTGTCCCCCAGCACCGAGCGCCGCCCCAGCTCGCGCAGCTCTCCGCGCGAGAGCTGGATGTCGGGCATCTGCACCGCTGCCAGCACACGGTCGAGCACCGCGTCGGCGGTGATGCCGTCGGCCAGCGCCTCGTAGGAGAGCACCAGGCGGTGGCGCAGGATGTCGCGGGCGAGGTCGCCCACGTCGCGGGGCAACGCGTAGTGGCGCCCGCGCAGCAGCGCGAGGGCCTGCGCTGCATGCACGAGGTTGAGCGAGCCGCGCGGGCTGGCGCCGAACTCCAGCAGCTCCTCCAGCTCGGGCAGCCCGAACTCGGCCGGGCGGCGCGTGCAGGCCACCAGGCGCACCGCGTACTCGGCCACCGGCCCGTCCACGTACACGTCGCGCGACGCGGCCTGGAAGGCCTCGAGCTGCTCGGGCTCGATCATGCGGCCGATGACGGCCGGGCGATCAAGCGACCGAGCGACGATGGCCACCTCCTCGCCGTCGGAGGGGTAGTCGAGCAGCAGCTTGAACATGAAGCGGTCGACCTGCGCCTCGGGCAGCGGGTAGGTGCCCTCGGACTCGATCGGGTTCTGAGTGGCCAGCACCAGGAAGGGCCGGGGCACCGGGTAGGTCTGGCCGCCGATCGACACCTGGCGCTCCTGCATGACCTCCAGCAGCGCCGACTGCACCTTGGCCGGCGCACGGTTGACCTCGTCGGCCAGCAGGACGTTGGTGAACACCGGGCCCAGCTCCGTGTCGAAGCCGTCCATCCCGGGGCGCAGGATCCGTGTGCCCACCAGGTCGGAGGGGACGAGGTCGGGCGTGAACTGCACGCGGCGAAACGTGCCGCCCAGCGCCCGGGCCAGCGTGTTGACGGTCAGCGTCTTGGCCAGGCCGGGGACGCCCTCCAGGAGCACGTGCCCGCCGGCCAGGAGGGCCACGAGCAGGCGCTCGAGCATGTCCTCCTGGCCGACGATGACCCGCTTGACCTCGAACAGAGCGCGCTCGAGGGCCTCGCGCGCCTGCGTCTCGGCGAGGCCGTCGTTACTCATCCGGCCTCTGCGGGCCGGTCGCCCAGCTCCACGGTCAGGGACTCCTCCTCGCCGCCCCGCTTGACCACGATCTCGATCCGGTCGCCCGGGCGCTTCGCGGTCACCAGGGCGCTGACGTCGGCCGACTCGCCGACCTCCTCGCCGTCGACGGACACGATCTGGTCGCCCACCTCGACGCCGCCCTCATCGGCCGGGTCGCCGGGGCGCACCTCGGCCACCACGGCCCCGCCCTTGGGAGCGTCGGTGGTCGAGACGCCCAGGTAGGCGCGCTCGACCTCCGTGCCCTCGCGCAGATCCGGGATGACGTCCTTGGCCATGTCGATCGGGATCGCGAAGCCCACGCCGGAGTTGGACTCCGTGCTGGTGGCGATCTGCGCGTTGATGCCGATCACGCGGCCGCGCGCGTCGAGCAGCGGGCCGCCCGAGTTGCCGGGATTGATGGCCGCGTCGGTCTGCAGCGCGCCGTCGATGGTGAAGTTGTTGGGCGCGCGGATCGGCCGGTCCAGCGCCGAGATGACGCCGGTGGTCAGGGAACCGGTCAGCCCGAAGGGCGAGCCGATGGCGATGGCCGGGTTGCCGACCTCGGCGTCCTTGGAGGAGCCAAGCTCGAGCGGGTCGAGCTCCTCGTCGAGGTCGTCGGGGTTGACCTTCAGGACCGCCAGGTCACTGCCCGGATCGGTGCCCATGACCCGGGCGGGAGTGAGTCCCTCGGCGTCGCCGATGCGCACCTGCACCTCCCTGGCGTCCGCCACGACGTGCTGGTTGGTGAGGATGAACCCCTCGTCGTCGAGAACGAAGCCCGAGCCCGAGCCCTGGGGCTCGGGGGGTGCCCCCCGTGGTTCCTCGCCCGGGCCCGGGAGCAGGTCCTCGAGCCCGCCTCCGGGCGGCTCGGTGGGATCCGGCTGCGAGCCGACCTGCACGTAGACCACCCCGTTGCGCACGCGCTCGAAGAGGTCGCTAACGTCGGTGACGTTGCGCGCCGGAGCACCGCTCGACGCGGTGCCCTCACCGTCGTCGGAGTCGCCGCCGGTGGCGGCGTCGGCCCCACCGCCATTGAAGGCGCCGCCCAGCCCCAGCCCGATCACCACGAGAGCGACCACACCGGCGCCCAGTAGGGCGGACACGAAGCTGCTTATACGACCATTGCTATCCATGACGCCACAGTCAAGGGGATCATGCTCAACGGGTGCTAAGGGCGGGGTGGGTGCGCTCGTGACAACATGACCGCCATGGCCACCGAAGAACGCCTCACCGTCGCGCCGGTCGTCGGGCCGGACGACACCCGCCGCTTCACCGACTCCGGGATCGAGGTCGAGTCGCTGTACACGCAGGAGGACCTCCCCGACGACCTCCCGCAGCGCCTGGGCGAGCCGGGCGCCTCTCCCTTCACGCGCGGCGTGCACGGTGAGATGTACCGCAAGCGCCTGTGGACGATGCGCCAGTACGCGGGCTACGCGTCGGCCAAGGAGTCCAACGAGCGCTACAAGTACCTCCTCGAGCACGGCTCGACCGGGCTGTCGATGGCCTTCGACCTGCCCACCCAGCTCGGGCTGGACTCCGACGACCCGCGCTGCCTGGGCGAGGTCGGGCGCACGGGCGTGGCCATCGACACCATCGACGACATGCGCCTGACCTTCGACGGGATCCCGCTGGACGAGGTCTCCACGTCGATGACCATCAACGCGCCGGCGGCGGTGCTCCTGCTCCTCTACGAGCTGGTCGGCGAGGAGCAGGGCGTGGAGTCGGAGAAGCTGACCGGCACGACGCAGAACGACATCCTCAAGGAGTACATCGCGCGCGGGAACTACATCTACCCGCCCCAGGGCGCCATGCGCCTGGTCACCGACCTGTTCGCCTACTGCGAGGCGCACGTGCCGCGCTGGAACACGATCTCCATCAGCGGCTACCACATGCGCGAGCAGGGCTGCTCGGCCGTCCAGGAGGTCGCCTTCACGCTGGCCAACGGCATCGCCTACGTGCAGGCCGCGCTGGACGCCGGCCTGGCCGTCGACGACTTCGCCCCGCGCCTGGCCTTCTTCTTCAACGGCCACAACAACGTCTTCCAGGAGGTCGCTAAGTTCCGCGCCGTCCGCCGCATGTGGGCGCGGATCATGGAGGAGCGCTTCAACGCCCAGGACCCCAAGTCCAGGATGCTGCGCTTCCACACGCAGACCGGCGGCGTCACGCTGACCGCCCAGCAGCCCCAGAACAACGTGGTCCGCGTCGCGTTGCAGGCCTTCGCCGCGGTGTGCGGGGGCACGCAGTCGCTGCACACCAACGGCTGGGACGAGGCGCTGTCGCTGCCCACCGAGCGGGCGGCCAAGATCGCCCTGCGCACCCAGCAGATCGTCGCCCACGAGTCGGGTGCCACCGACACCGTCGACCCCTTCGCCGGCTCGTACTTCGTCGAGGCGCTGACCGCCGAGATCGAGTCCCGCGCGCAGGAGCTGATCGACAAGATCGACGGCATGGGCGGTTCCGTGGAGGCCATCGCCTTCATGAAGGGCGAGGTCGAGGAGAGCGCCTGGGGCTACCAGGAGCGCTACCGCATCGCCCAGGACGTCGTCGTCGGCGTGAACAAGTACGAGGAGGAGCCGCTGGAGATCGACGACGTCCTGCGGGTCGATCCCGAGTCCGAGCGCGAGCAGGTCGAGCGCCTGAAGGCCTTCAAGGCCGACCGCGACGCCGAGCAGGTCGAGGCGCGCCTGAGCGAGATCCGCCGCTGCGCCGAGGGTGCCGACAACCTTCTCTACCCCATCAAGGACGCCCTGCGCGACCGCTGCTCGGTCGGCGAGGTCTGCGGCGCGATGCGCGACGTCTTCGG
>JBBJOB010000131.1:0-5991 GCA_037721455.1 Solirubrobacteraceae bacterium
ATGATCTTCCGCCAGATCACCCACGACGACCTGGGCTGCGCCTCCTACCTGATCGGCGACGAGAAGGCCGGCGTGGCCGCGGTCGTCGATCCGCGCTTCGAGGTCGACGAGTACCTCGAGTTCGCGCGCTACGTGGGCGTGAGCATCGAGCACGTCTTCGAGACCCACAACCACGCCGACCACGTCTCCGGCCACGGGCGCCTGTCCGCGGCCACCGGCGCGACCCTCCGCATCCACCGCGCGGCGGCCGCGGGCTACGACCACGAGCCCTTCGACGACGGCGCCGAGTTCGCGCTGGGCGCGCTGATCGTCCGTGCGCTGCACACGCCGGGCCACCGCCCCGAGCACACAGCCTTCGCGCTTATCGACACCCGCCGTTCGGACCAGCCGTGGGCGGTGCTCACCGGCGACTCGCTGTTTGTCAACGACATCGCCCGACCCGACCTGGCCATCGAGAAGGCCGAGGGCGCGCGGGCGATCTTCCGGTCGCTCCGGGACACGCTTCTCGCGCTGCCCGACGAGACCGAGATCTGGCCCGGCCACCTGGGTGGCTCCATGTGTGGCGGGCCCGGCATGGACATGAAGGGCTCGTCGACCATCGGCTTCGAGAAGCGCTCCAACGACGAGCTGTCGATAACCGACGAGGAGCCGTTCGTGGAGCGGATGCTGGCCGGGCTGGGGCCCCAGCCGCCCAACTTCGAGGCCATCGTCGAGCTCAACCGCGGGCCTCTGGTGACCAACGGGGTGGAGCTGCTGCCCCTCGCGCCACGTCAGGTCGAGCAGAGTCGCCTCGCCGGCGCCCTGCTGGTCGACGTGCGCACCGACCAGCAGTTCGACGACGCGCACATCACCGGCGCCCTGTGCATCCCGATGCTGCGCGCCGGCTTCGGCTCCAAGCTGGCCTGGCTGGCCGACCGCGAACAGGAGATCGTCTTCGTCGGGCGCGACGACGAGGACGGGCGGCACGCCGGGCAGCTCGCGGTCGCTGTGGGCATCCGCAACCTGGCCGGCTACCTGCACGGCGGCATGACGAGCTGGCGCCAGGAGGGCCGCGAGGTCGAGCGCATCGAGCGGATCGCCCTCGACGACCTCCCCGCCCGGGTCGAAGGCGAGCCCGACCTGCAGCTCCTGGACGTGCGCGAGCGCAGCGAGTGGGAGGCCGGCCACATCCCCGGCTCGGCGTTCGCGCCCTGGCACGACATCGCCGCGCTCCCCGACGGGCTGGATGCGTCGCGGCCGATCGCCGTCCTGTGCGCCTCGGGCCAGCGAGCGGCGACCGCCGTCAGCCTGGTGCAGCGCTTCGGCGCCCGAGAGGTCATCCACGTCGTCGGCGGCGGCGTGCCCAAGTGGGGGCGCCTGGGCCACCCGCTGGAGTCCGCCGGCGCGGCCGCGGGCGCGGCGGGCTGAGCGATGCCGGCAACCGACGCGCTGCGCGACGAGCTGCTCGACCGCCTTCGTGCGCTGCACGCGCTGAAGGCGGGCGCGCTGCGCATGTTCGATCCCATGCTGGTCGCCGTCGCCGCCGCCCGTGACGGCGACGAGATGCATGAGGTCAGCGACCTGCTCGGGAAGATGCACGGCGCGTTCTCCGGGCACCGCGCGACCACCGCCCACCACGTCGCCGACCTCGCCGCACGGATCGACGCGCTCGGCGGGCGCTCGGCGCGGGTGCGCGCCCAGGCGCTCGGTGCGGGCGCCGCGCTGCGCGGCCGACTTGCGGCGCGGGGGGGCATGAACTTCGGAGCGGCCGCGAGCGAGGCCTTCGTCTTCGAGCATCTGGAGATCGCCCAGGCCCACCTCATCGAGCAGCTCGCGCAGCGGATCGGCGACGGCGCCACCGCCGACCTGGCGCGCGAGATCCGCTGCCAGGACGAGGAGATGGCCGCCACCGTCGGGCGCAACTGGACCAACGTTCTGAGCCTCGCCCTGGCCACCAAGGGCCTGCCGACGCTGCGCCCCCCCGAAGAGGCGTCGTGACCGCTCCCGGCGCGGCGCCGAGCGAGCGACGGCCCTGCTCCTCCTAGCGCTCCCCTTCGGGCTGGCCATCGGGCTGATCGTGGGAGCGGTCGGAGGCGGCGGGGCGATCCTCGCGCTGCCGGTGCTCGTCTACGTGCTCGACCAGCCGGTGACTCCGGCCTCCACGGCCTCGCTCATCGTCGTCGCGCTTGCCGCGGCCGTGGGCGCCGGCTCGCTGGCTCGCGACGGCCAGGTGTGCTGGCGCATGGCGCTTGCCTTCGCGGCGCCGGCGGCGGTGGCCTCGCTGCCCGCCGCACTGGCCAACGAGGCGGTGAGCGGAGCGGTGCTCATCCTCGCCTTCGTCCCGATCATGCTCGTCGCCGCGGGAGCCACCTGGCAGCGCGCCGGCGCCGGCGGTGCCGAGGAGGAGCGCGCCTGCCCGCCCTTCTCACCGGGTCGCGTGGTGGTCGCCGGCGCCGCGGTAGGCGTGCTGACCGGCTTCTTCGGGGTCGGCGGGGGCTTCGTGATCGTCCCCGTGCTCACGCTGTGGCTGGCGGTCAGCTTCCGCCACGCGGTCGCGACCTCGCTGGTCATCATCGCCCTCACCGGCGCCGCGGCGCTGGGCAGCCACCTGGTGGTCGGCGGTGCGAGCCTCGACGTGGCGGTCACCGCCACGCTGGCCGGCGCCACCGCCGTGGGCGCGTACCTGGGGACGCTCGTCGGCGGGCGGCTGCCCCAGCCGATGCTGGCCCGGGGCTTCGCGCTGCTGACCGCCGGCGTGGCGGTGCTCCTGCTCGTGGACACCCTCGCGCTCGGCGGGCCGCCCGGTTAGAAAGGAACACCCATCGCCTGGTGACGCGCGATACGCTTGCACTCACCCATGGCCACGCTTGCAGCCAGTCCGCTTTCCACGCGCCCGGCCCTCGAGGCCGCTCAGGCGGCCGCCCTGGCGTGCCATCGGTGGATCGGTCGAGGGGACGGCAAGGCCGCCGACGCCGCGGCCACCGAGGCGATGCGCACCCGTCTGGCCTACGCGCCCGGCCGGGGCACCGTGATCATCGGCGAAGGCGAGAAGGACGAGGCGCCGATGCTGCACAACGGCGAGCAGCTCGGCGACGGCGACGGGCCGGACTTCGACATCGCCGTCGACCCGCTGGAGTGCACCGACCTCTGCGCGGCAGGGCTGCCCGGCGCGCTGGCGACCATCGCCATGGCCGCCAGCGGCTCGATGTGGTCGCCTGGGCCCGCCCTCTACATGGACAAGCTCGTCGTGGGGCCGGCGGCCCGCGACGCGATCGACCTGCGCGCCACGCCGGAGGAGAACCTGAGCGCCGTCGCGCAAGCGCTCGGCCGGCCCATCGAAGAGCTCACCGTGGTGGTTCTCGACAAGCCGCGCCACGAGACGCTGATCGCCCGGCTTCGCGCCGCCGGAGCGGCGGTCGCCACCCCCTCGGCGGGCGACGTGGCCGGCGCACTCGCCGCGCTGTTGCCCGACGGCGGCGCCGACATGCTGATGGGCGTCGGCGGCACGCCCGAGGGCGTCATGACCGCGTGCGCCGTCGCCGCGCTGGGCGGGGGCATGCAGGGGCGCCCGGCCCCCCAGCTGGACGAGGAGGTCCAGGCGCTGGCCGAGGCCGGCATCGACACCGAGCGCGTGCTCGGGCTCGAGGAGCTCGTGAGCGGGCCGGCGCTGTTCGTCGCGACCGGGGTCAGCGGCGGCGAGCTGCTGCGCCGCCCGTGGCAGGCCGGCGGCGAGCTGCTCACCGAATCGATCGTAATCGCGCCGGACAGGGTCCAGCGCATAGTGGAAGGAGGAGCGCAGCAATGACTACGACTCAACCCGGACCGACCGAGGCAACCGCTCAGGCCATGGTGGCCGAGGGCAAGGGCATCCTCGCCGCCGACGAGAGCAACGGCACCATGGACAAGCGCCTGGCGCCGGTGCTCGACGCCCCGCCCACCGAGGAGGACCGCCGCGCCTTCCGCGAGCTGATGTTCACCACGGCGGGCGCGGAGGGCCACATCAGCGGTGCGATCCTCTACGACGAGACGATACGCCAGAGCGCGAGCGACGGCACACCCTTCCCCGAGCTGCTGAACGCCCAGGGCATCATCCCCGGGATCAAGGTCGACACCGGGGCCAAGGCGCTCGCCGGATCGCCGGGAGAGAAGGTCACCGAGGGGCTGGACGGGCTGCGCGAGCGGCTGGAGGAGTACCACGCGCTCGGCGCGCGCTTCGCCAAGTGGCGCGCCGTCATCGCCATCGGCGACGGCCTGCCGACAAGCCGCTGCATCGAGGTCAACGCCCACGCCCTTGCGCGCTACGCCGCCCTCTGCCAGGAGGCCGACATCACGCCGATCGTCGAGCCCGAGGTCCTCATGGACGGTGACCACACCATCGACACCTGCGACGAGGTCACCCAGCGCACGCTGCGCGTCGTGTTCGCGGCGCTCGCCTCCCAGGGCGTCGCACCCGAGGGGATGATCCTCAAGCCCAACATGGTGCTCTCCGGCAAGGACTGCGGGCACCAGGCCGACGTTCAGGAGGTCGCAGCCCGGACGCTGCTCTGCCTGCGCCGCGTCGTGCCCCCGGCGGTCCCCGGCATCACGTTCCTGTCGGGCGGTCAGAGCGACGAGGACGCGACGGCCCACCTGGCCGCGATGAACGCCATCGGCGGCCAGCCCTGGGAGCTGAGCTTCTCCTACGGCCGCGCGCTGCAGGCGACGCCGCTGGAGCACTGGCGCGGACAGTCTGCCAACGTGGCCGCAGCCCAGGCCAGCTACCTCGAGCTCGCGCAGGCCAACGGCGCGGCGCGGCACGGACGCCACGAGCGAGCGAGCGAGCGAGCCGTGGCACCGGCCGCGTGATCGACGTAGCGTTCACGCGCGCCGAGGTGCGCCCGGCTGCCGTCGCGGTGGTCATCGACGTCCTGCGGGCCAGCTCATCGATCGTGCGGGCTCTGGACTCGGGCTACAAGCGCGTGCAGTGCGCCGACTCGATCGAGCGGGCGCGCGGGCTGCGCGCGCCGGGCCGCGTACTCGCCGGCGAGCGGGACTGCGTCCCTCCCGACGGTTTCGACCTGGGCAACTCGCCTGGCGGCTTCGAGCGTCCGCTCGGCGAGGAGCTGATCCTTGCCACGACCAACGGGGCGCCCACGCTCGTCGCCGCGACCAGCGTGGCGCAGCGCGTCCTCGTGGGCGCCCTGCTCAACCTCGACGCTGTGACGGCGGCTCTGGCGGACGAGGAGGACGTCCAGCTCGTGTGCGCCGGAACGGACGGTCGCCCGGCCCTGGAGGACATCTACGCCGCCGGGCGCATCGCCCTCGTGCTGCCCGGATCGCGGACCGACGCCGCCCTGGCCGCGCAGTGCGTGGCCGCGCGCTACACGGCGCCCATGGACGCGCTGAGCGCCAGTGAGGACGCCCGGGTGCTCGCCGCTGTCGGCCTTCAGGAAGACCTGCTCGCGTGCGCGCAGGAGTCGGTGATCGACGCGGTGCCCGAGGCGCTCGCCGGCGAGGCCGGCATAGCCCTCGTCACCGCCGAAGCAAAGGCGGCACCCTATGGGAAGCGCGCTAAATACCACTTGCAACCTGTATCTCTGGAGGTTTAGAGTCGCATCATGGCTACAGAAGAGAAGAAGAAGGATCAGACCGAACGATGGACCGCAGGCGTCACCCCCTACGCCGAGATGGGCTATTGGGACGCCGACTACGAGCCCAAGGACACCGACGTCCTCTGCGCCTTTCGCATCACGCCGCAGGAGGGCGTCGACGCGATCGAGGCCGCCGCGGCGGTGGCCGGCGAATCCTCGACCGCCACGTGGACGGTGGTCTGGACCGACCGCCTGACCCCCTACGAGCACTACCGGGCCAAGGCGTACAAGGTCGACGAGGTTCCCGGCATCCCCGGCCAGTACCTCGCGCTGATCGCCTACGACATCGACCTCTTCGAAGAGGGCTCGATCGCCAACCTCACCTCCTCGATCATCGGCAACGTGTTCGGCTTCAAGCCGCTCAAGGCGCTGCGCCTGGAGG
>JBBJOB010000006.1:0-20543 GCA_037721455.1 Solirubrobacteraceae bacterium
TCCTGCGCCTCGAGGGCCGCGACTACGTGATGCGCGACGGCGACGTCATCACGGTCAAGTTCACTCCGTGACCCCTACGCCACGCTGCGCAGGTGCACGGGCTGGAGGGCCTGGGGCTGCTGGCCGCCGCCGGCCTCGCCGTCGCCGCGGCGCGCGCGCCAGATGTCGCGCATGCACCACAGGTCCAGCGCGATCAGGGCGAGGATCAGGGCCACGGCGCCCAGCGCGAGGGTCAGCCCGCGCCAGGCAGGCGGCCCGGCGCCTACCGGCGCGACGAGCACCGCCTCGCGCGGCGCTCCGCCGCGGTAGAGCGGAGTGGAGGCGAACATGGCCTGGGTGACGTCCCACGCGGGCTTGGGCTGCCCGTCGTAGGAGATCAGCGCCTTGCGGTGGATGCCGTCGCGCTGCGCCCCTTCGCGCTCGAACCCACCGACCCAGTCGGGCTTGACCGCGAACTCCCGCAGGGTCCAGTAGATCGCGCCGTTCATGAACGGGAGGCGGTCGACGACCTCCAGGTTGTCGCGGATGTACTGGACCTGGAACTCGTAGGTCTCCTTGTCCTGCGGCGACCCGCTGTACGTGGACTCCGCTCCGAACTCGGTGATCACCAGCGCATGCTCGGGGTACTTCTCGTTCATCGCGCGCAGGTAGGGCTCCAGATCGGCCAGGTCGGCTGTCGAGCGGTCCTCCTTGCCCTCGTACCACCCGTAGTAGCTGTTGATCCCGATCAGGTCGAAGCGGTCGTAGAGCTCCTGGCGCTCGATGCGCGGGTAGGAGAGGATGTCCACCGACAGCGGCAGGGTCGGGTCCAGATCCGCGGTCAGGTCGGCCGCGCGGCGCAGGAAGTCGCCCGTGGGCTCGACGTCGTCGGGCCACGGGTCGAGCTCGTTGGCCACCGAGTGGGTGATGACCGAGGGATGGGTGCGCGCGGCCAGCACCGTCCCGCGCACCGACTGCAGCTCGAAGTCGCGGCGCTCCGGGTCCACGAGCAGCTCGTCGCGGTGATAGACCGGCGCCTGGCTCCAGACGAGGATGCCCTCCTCGTCGAAGCGGTCCAGGAGACGCTGGTCCAGGAGGTAGTGGGCCCGGGTGACGTTGGCCCTCAGCGCCTTGAGGCGGGAGACCGTGCGCTCGATGTCCTCGTCGGTCAGCGCCGGCCCGCGGCCCGGCACGTCCTCCTGGATGGAGGCCCCCCGCAGCTCCACCACACGCCCGTTGAGGTGCAGCAGCCCGTCGCGCACGTCGACCTGGCGCAGCCCGACGCGCTGGGTGTGCACGTCCTCCACCTCGTCGCCCAGGCTCGTCTCGACGGTGGCGCCGTAGAGGTCGGGCGTCTCGGGGGCCCAGAGGTCCAGGGGGCCCTCCACGGGCACCTCGAAGCGCACCCGCGCCCGCTCGCCGGGGGCGATGGCCGGGGCTCGCGCGTTGCCCCGGGCGGCGATCTCGCCTTCCTCCTCGTCGGGGCGGCGCAGCTCGATCTCGACCTGCGGGGTCTGCGGGCGGTCGCTGCGGTTGCGCACCCAGCCGTCCACCAGCACCCGCGCATCGCAGACCTCTCCTCCCTCGTTGCAGCTCACGTCGCTCATCACGGCCGCGCCCTCGTACTCCACGCGTCCCACCGGCTCGAGGGCCACGGGGCGCACGATGCCGCCCCAGTTCCACCAGCCCTCGCGCGGCTCCTCGCCCTTGCGCCCGTCGACGCGCACCACGAGGGTGTTGTCCTCGCCCTCGCGCAGGTCGTCCAGCGGGATGGTGAAGGGGGTGTAGGGATCGCTGTTGGTGGCGATCTGGCGGCCGTTGAGCCATACCGTGGCCTCACGGCGCACGCTGCCGAAGCGCACCGCCCACCCGCCGCCGTCCTCGCTCTCGGGGCCCTCGAAGGTCGTCCGGTACCAGCCGACGGTGCCGGGCATGTTCTCCTCGACCGGATCGGGGAGCATGACGTGGGGCACGGAGACCTCCTCCCAGCCCTCGCCGCCGCCGGTGGCCCGGCCCGCGTCCAGGCCTTCGTCGCGCGGATCCGCGACGAAGCTCCAGCCGTCGTCCAGCGCGACGGGCTCGTCGGACTCGGCAAGGACCGTCGGGACAGCCGCGATCAGCACGGCGAGGGCCGCGAGCAATGCGAGCAGGGGACGACCGATCCGGGGGTGCACGGAAGGTGACATGTTGCCCGATGCCACGCCTCTACGACACAGCGCCTTGCCGATCGGTGCGCGAATCGGCCCTCAGAGCCCCTCGAGCCGGGCGGCCAGGCGCTCCATGCCACGCTCGCGCGCGGCGCGGGCCGCTCCGGCGGCGTCCAGGGGGGCGTCGGCGGGGCGGGGGACCTCCACGGGCTGCAGCGTGGCGATCGCGCGGAAGTCCCGCAGCTCCTGCGCCGCCTCGCTCAGCGTCGCCCGGGCGCGCGGCTTGAGCGCCCCGGCCCGCGTCGCCGCGGCCAGGACGCCCTCCAGGTCGGTGTGCTCGCGCAGGAGGTCGCGGGCGGTCTTCTCACCGATGCCCTTCGCGCCGGGCAGGCCGTCGGACGGGTCGCCGCGCAGGGCGATGAAGTCGGGGACCTGCGCCGGGTCCACGCCGTAACGGTCGCGCACCCCGGCGGCGTCGACCTCGTCCGGGCCGTCCCTGGCCCCCGTGCGCGGGTACAGAACGGTGACCCCGGCGCTCGCGCACTGGAACATGTCGCGGTCGCCGGTGAACAGCAGGGCGCGCCCCCCGGCCTCCGTCTCCACGCGCGCGAGGCTGCCCAGCAGGTCGTCGGCCTCCAGGTCGCCGGCGTCCAGGGACGGCCAGCCGAAGGCGGCGAAGAACGCGCGCGCGTCCTCCCACTGCGTGACGAGCTCCTCGGGCATCGGCGGGCGGTCGGCGTGGTAGGGCGCGAAGAGCTCGACCCGGTAGCGGGCGGCCTCGGCGCCGAAGCACAGGACGACGGCCCGCGGCGCGTGGCGCTCGACGGCGAAGAGGATGAGGTTGGCCGTGCCCAGCAGGGCGTTGACGGATCCCCCGTCGGGGCCCGTGATGGAGGAGGGCAGCGCGAAGAACGCCCGGTAGAGGAGCGAGGGCGCATCGACGGCGAGCAGCGGGGCAGGCATCGCAAGGCGCAAGGCTAGGGCGCCCGTGGGTCGGGTCGGACCCGAGGCAGGGCCTCCTTGACGTTCGCTGCGGCGCGTACACTGGCGCGCACATTCGGTTGGACCGACTCGAGAGGGACCTCAATGCGTCGGCCGTGGACCCTGGCCTGGGCCACGGCGGCCGCGGGCGACGCCACGGCGGTCGACGTCTACCGCGACGGCACCAGGATCGCCGCCGGCACGGCCAACGACGGCGCCTACACCGACAGTATCGGCAGGAAGGGCGGCGGCAGCTACACCTACCAGGTCTGTGGCGGGGGGACCTGCTCCGCCGAGGTGACCGTGACCTTCTAGCGTCCCGGTCCACAGGGCGCGGGCGGAACGACGAGCCGCGTCCGCCAGCGAGGCGAGGAGAGGCACATGGCCACGGTCACCCTGAACGGCATCGACGAGATCAAGGCGAAGGTCGGCGAGGAGATCGGCGTCAGCGACTGGCACGAGGTCACCCAGGCCGACATCGACCGCTTCGCCGAGGTCACCGGCGACGACCAGTGGATCCACGTCGACACCGAGCGGGCCAAGGACACCCCGTTCGGGGGCACCATCGCCCACGGCTACTACACGCTCGCGCTGGGCCCGAGGTTCATGTACGAGCTGCTCGACGTCCAGGGCTTCGCCTTCGCCGTCAATTACGGCGCCGAGAAGGTCCGCTTCCCCGCCCCGCTGCCCGTGGGCCAGAAGGTGCGCATGCGCCTGACCATCGCGAGCGTCGACGACATCCCCGGTGGCATCCAGATGGCCACGACGTACACCTTCGAGATCGAGGGAGGCGAGAAGCCCGTGTGCGTCGCCCAGGCGCTGTCGCGGATGTACACCGGCGGCTGAGGGCCCGTCCAAGAACAACTGCGGGGTTTGGGCACCGTCTCGCGGCGCCCGGAACCACCCGATTCCTTGCCGATACAACCAGTATCGACTGCGAAATCGTGCGGCCCCGGGCATCCACGATCCAGCACCCAAACCCGAGCACTTGTTCTCGGACGGACCCTGAGCGCCCCATCCTGCGCCGAGGCGGCGCTCACCGGCCTGCCCGACGCGGCGAGGCGGCTCGCCGCGCTGCGCGTCGACACCCGCCTCAAGCTCCCCGGCTGCTGCGTCCTGCTGGCGGCCCAGGACGCAGGGGCCGACACGGTCGCCACCTTCGACGACCGGCTCGGCGCGGCCGCGGAGGGCCTGGGCATCAGCGTGGCCTGAGCGGCGCGATGTCCAGCAGGGCGGCCTCGCGCGGCGCGTGGTCGACCTGGAGCGTGGTGTGCTCCAGAGCGAAGCGGTCGTGCAGGACGGACTCCAGCGTTCGCCGCGCGGCGTGGCAGTCCTCGCCGGGCACCACGAGGACGTGGGCGGACAGGGCCGGAAAGCCTGAGGTGATCTCCCACACGTGGAGGTCGTGGACCTCGACCACTCCGGGCACGGCGCTCATGGACCGCCCGACCGCGTCGACGTCCATGCCCACGGGCGCGGCCTCGAGCAGGACGCGGCCCGAGTCGCGCAGCAGTCCCCAGCCGGCGTGGACCATCAGGCCGACCACGACGAGCGCGGCCAGCGGATCGGCGGCCAGAAACCCGAAGGCCAGCACGGCCACGCCGGCGACCACGGCGGCCCCCGAGCCGTAGAGGTCGGCCAGCACGTGCTGGGCCGCGCCGCGGACGTTGAGGCTCTGGCGCGCCGCCCGCGACAGGGCCCAGGCGGCGACTCCGTTGGCCGCACCGCCCAGCACGCCGACCACGATCACGGGCGCTGCTGCGATGTCGGGAGGGTCGAGCAGGCGGCCGACGCTCTCGAAGGCGATCACGCCGGCCAGCACGAGCAGCGTGGCGCCGTTGACCTGCGCGGAGAGGATCTCCGTCCGTCGCAGCCCGAAGGTCAGGCCGCCAGAGGGCGGGCGCAGAGCCAGCCGCGCGGCGACCAGCGCCAGGGCGATCGAGGCGGCGTCGGTGACGTTGTGGCCCGCATCGGAGAGCAGCGCGATCGAGCCGGTCAGCAGCCCCGCGGCGACCTCGACGACGACCAGCACGGCGGTGATGGCCAGGGCGATGCCCAGCCAGCGCTGGTCGCCGCCGGCGGGCACAGAGTGGGAGTGGTCGTGGCCCACGGGCGCCATCGTGGCAGGGCGAGCCGCGCCCCACTGTGCCGCACCGCCGCCCCCAGGCGCCTCGCCATCCACGATCGGTCGATCGGCGACGCTCAGCGTCGGGGATCGACCGATCGTCTCGCCGCGAGCCGCCCTCAGCGCACCTTGACCGTCGGCCCGGGCATCCCGCGCTCGACGACCCGGTAGCGGCCGGGGCGCTCGAGCTCGACGAGGTAGCGCCCTCCGCCCGTGGTCTTCGCCTCGGTGACCTCGCGCCAGCGCCCGTCCACGCGGCGCTGGACGGCGATCCCGTTGTCCGCGCCGCCGGGGCGCACGATGCCGCTCAGCCGCCCCCGCGGGTCATCGGGGTCATCGGTGCGTTCCAGCGACGTCGCGGTGGTGCGAATCGTCGTGAAGTAGGCCCAGGTGTCGTCAAGGCCCAGCCGCTTGCGGATCTGCGGGCCGGTGACCTCGGTGCGCCCGCCGGTGCCGGTCACGAAGGCGGACACGACGCGAGGGGAGCTGCCGCGGTCGGTGACCTCGACGGTGCGCAGGGTGCCGCGCACCCAGTCGCCCAGCTCGTCCTGCGCGCGCTGCATCGACCAGCTCGTGGGGCCCCAGCGGTGCCTGTCGCCGCCGTCGTCGAACGGGTCGCGCACGCTGCGCAGCCACGGCGACGGCGCACCGCCCAGGAACGAGCTCTCGTTGTCCTCGGTCCTGCCGCCGGAGGTGGAGAAGAAGTACGTGGTGGCGGGGCGACCGTCGTAGGTCACCACCTGGCCCGCGGTGGCGACCACGGCGGCGTCGGTGCTGGCCACCTCGCCCGCGATGCCCTGGTAGACCTGCGAGCGGATGTCGGCGTAGTGGTCGAAGGTCCCCGACTTGGAAGTGGTGATCGCGTAGGTGCGCGCGGCCACCGCCTGGGCCTTGAGCGCCTCGGGGTGCCAGCCCGATGGCATCTCCGCGGCGACAACGCCCCGGACGTAGTCCTCCAGCCCGACGACGTTGATGGCCTGGATCTGGTCGCCGGACGGGCGCAGCTCCAGCTCTCCGCGATAGGCGCCGTCGGTGATGCCCCCGCTCGTGCTCCCGTAGAGGCGGAAGGAGCCGGGGCCGCGCACGGCCGGCGCGCCCTTGAAGCGCGCCAGAGGCCGCCCGGCGGGGGAGAGGAGCTCCACGAAACCTCCGCGCAGCCGCGCGGTGTAGGTCTTCTCGGGCTGTAGCGCCCGGTCGCCGATGCTCGAGGCGCCGTCGAAGCGCACCTCGGGCCGGCTGAGCAGCAGCACGCGCGTGCCGCCCTCGCCGGCGAGGTTGCCGAGCACCGTGTTCGAGTAGTAGTGGCCGAGGATCTCGCTGTGGCTGCGCCCGCGCTCGGCGAAGCCCTTGGCGCCGAACTGGCTCATGCCCACGCCGTGTCCGAACCCAGCGCCGCGGAAGACGAAGCGCTCGTCGGTGTCGGTGCCCGTCACGGCGGGGCCCGTGGCGGCGAGGGCCATGGCGGCGGCGGAGGCGGCGAATTGGCTCAGGGGCATGGGACTCTCACGAACGGGACCTTCGGCGAGGAGTTGCGGTGCCGTGAGCGATGCGCTCCCCACGGGTAGGAGGCTCCCGGCATGCCGGAGATTAGAACCCCGTGACCCGCCGCCGCGCCAGCGACCTCTTTGTCGAGTGCCTGGAGTCCGAGGGGGTGCGCCACGTCTTCGGCATCCCGGGCGAGGAGACGCTCGACCTCAACGAGTCGCTGGCCCACTCCTCGGTGGCCTTCGTCCCCGTCCGCCACGAGCAGGGCGGGGCCTACATGGCCGACATGTACGGCCGCCTCACCGGTCGTGCCGGCGTGTGCCTTGGCACGCTGGGCCCGGGCGCGCTGAACCTCACCACGGCCATCGCCGACGCCTACCTGGACCGCGCGCCGCTGGTCGCCCTCACGGGCCAGGCCGACCTCGAGCGCATGCACAAGGAGAGCCACCAGTTCATCGACCTCGTCGAGGTGCTGGCGCCCATCACCAAGTGGAACACCCGCGTGACCAGCCCGGAGATCATCCCCGAGGTCGTGCGCAAGGCCTTCAAGGTTGCAGAGTCCGAGAAGCCGGGCTCCACCCACATCGAGCTGCCCGAGGACGTGATGGCCGCCCCGGTCGAGGAGGGCACACCCGGGCCGCTGCCCCGCCGTCGCCCCGTTCGCCCCGAGCCCGGCGCCCGCGAGCTCCTCAAGGCCGCCGACGTCATCCGCAACGCCATCAACCCGGTCGCGCTGGCCGGCAACGGTGCAGTGCGCGCCGGCGCCGCCCCCGCGCTGCGCGAGTTCTCCCGCGCGACGGGCATCGCCGTCGCCGAGACGTTCATGGGCAAGGGCCTGCTCGACGCCCACGACCCCAAGGCCCTGGGCACCGTCGGCCTGCAGAGCCGCGACTACGCCATGGCCGGCTTCGAGGACGCCGACGTGGTCATCGCCGTGGGCTACGACCTCGTCGAGCACTCTCCCGACCACTGGAACCCCGGCCGCGACAAGAAGATCGTGGTCATCGACTCCGTGCCCGCGGAGACCGACCAGAACTTCATTCCCGAGGTCGAGCTGATCGGCGACGTCTACCACGTGCTGACGCGCCTGGCCGAGGAGTGCCGCGACGTGCCCCACTCCGGAGGCAGCGCCCGCCTGCGCGACGTGGTGCTGGGCCGCTTCGAGTCGGCCAAGGACGACGACCACTTCCCGATGCAGCCCCCGCGCGCGCTGTGGGAGATCCGCAAGGCGCTGGGCCGCGAGGACATGCTCATCTCCGACGTGGGCCTGCACAAGCTGTGGATCGGGCGCATGTTCCCCGCGCACGAGCCCAACACCGTGCTGATCGCCAACGGTTTGGCGGGGATGGGCTTCGCGCTGCCCTGCGCGATCGCGGCCAAGCTGGTGCACCCCGAGCGCAAGGTGGTCACCGTCAACGGCGACGGCGGCTTCCTCATGAACGTCCAGGAGCTGGAGACGGCCACCCGGCTGGGCACGCCCGTCGTCAACGTGATCTGGGAGAACCGCCAGTACGGCTCGATCGTCTGGAAGCAGGACAAGAAGTTCGGCGCCCACTTCGGCACCGACTTCACCAACCCCGACTTCGTCAAGCTGGCCGAGGCCTTCGGCTGCGCGGCCTGGCGCTGCGAGGAGGTCGACGACTTCGCCAAGCACCTGCGCCACGCGCTGAGCCTCGATCGACCCTCGGTGATCGTGCTGCCCATCGACTACTCGATCGACGTGGCGATCTCCGAGGAACTTGGAACCGAGACCGTTGTGAGGACGTGATCTGATGGCCACCACGACCGACCAGGAGCGCGAGGTGCTCCGCCACGCCCCGCCCAAGCTGTACATCGGCGGCGAGTGGCGCGACGGCGAGGGCGGGGAGACGCTCGGTGTCGAGGATCCCTCGACCGGCGAGACCCTGGCCGAGGTCGCCGACGCGACGCCCGACGACGCGAAGGCCGCACTGGGCGCGGCGGCCGGCGCGCAGGCCGACTTCGCGGCCGTGGCCCCGCGCGAGCGCGGGGAGATCCTGCGCCGCGCCTACGAGGTCATCAACGAGCGCATCGACGACCTCGCGCTGCTCATGACCCTGGAGATGGGCAAGACCCTCACCGAGTCCAAGCAGGAGATCGCCTACGCGGCGGACTTCTTCCACTGGTTCGCCGGCGAGGCCACGCGCATCGAGGGCGGCTACAAGGTGGCCGAGAAGGCTCCGCAGCAGCGCGTGCTGGTCATGCGCCAGCCTGTGGGTCCGTGCGTCCTCATCACGCCCTGGAACTTCCCCATGGCCATGGGTACGCGCAAGATCGGCCCGGCCGTCGCGGCGGGCTGCACGATGGTCATGAAGCCGGCCAAGCAGACCCCGCTGACCATGCTCGCCCTGGCCGCGATCCTCGAGGAGTGCGGGCTGCCGCCGGGCGTGCTCAACGTGGTCACGGCCAGCTCCAGCGGCTCGATCATGGAGCCGCTGATCACCGACCCGCGCACGCGGAAGCTGTCGTTCACCGGCTCGACCGAGGTCGGGCGCTCGCTCATCGAGCAGTCCGCCCAGCAGGTGCTCAGGGTCTCCATGGAGCTGGGGGGCAACGCCCCGTTCCTGGTCTTCGAGGACGCCGACCTCGACGCCGCGGTCGAGGGGGCGATGATCGCCAAGATGCGCAACACCGGCGAGGCGTGCACCGCCGCCAACCGCTTCCATGTCCACGAGGCGTTGGCCGAGGAGTTCGGGCGCCGACTGGCGCAGCGCATGGGCGCGATGAAGGTCGGGCGGGGGACCGAGGAGGGCGTCGAGGTCGGCCCGCTGATCGACGAGGACCAGCGGGCCGTGGTCGAGGAGCTCACGAAGGACGCCGTGGACAGGGGCGCCCGGGTGCTCGCCGGCGGCGAGCGCGTGGGCGGGCCCGGCTACTTCTTCCAGCCCACCGTGCTGGGCGACATCGCCGACGACGCGCAAATCCTGCGCGAGGAGGTCTTCGGGCCCGTCGCGCCGATCAAGAGCTTCGCGAGCGATGATGAGGCGGTGCAGGCGGCCAACGCGACCGAGTTCGGCCTGGTCTCCTACGTCTACACGCAGAACCTGCAGCGCGCGATCCGCGTCTGCGAGCGCCTGGAGACCGGCATGGTCGGCCTCAACCAGGGCATGGTCTCCAACGCCGGCGCGCCCTTCGGCGGCGTCAAGCAGTCCGGCGTGGGCCGCGAGGGCGGCAACGAGGGCATCGACGAGTACCTGGAGACCAAGTACGTCGCGATGACCCTGTGACGTCGCCGGAGGTCCGAACTTGAGAGGACCGAAGGCGAAAGCCGTTTCCGGAGGTCCGAACTTGAGAGGACCGGAGGGCGAAAGCTCTGTCAGGCGGGCGCGCCGTCACCCGCCCTGGCCTCCACCTGGGCGAGCCCGGCAGCCAGGTCGTCGCGCGTCATGACGGGGATGAACTCGACGGTCGCCTGCATGGTCTTGAAGAACGGCTCCGACACCACCGGAATCTGTGAGGGATCCTTCAGGTCGAAGACGATCAGCGCGGTCCGCTTCCCGTCAAGCGGCGCGAAGTAGGCCGCCTCGGGCTGCAGCACGTCCATGATGCGTCCCATCGCTTCGGGCATCGAACCGTCGGCGATGGCCCGGTTGGCGGCCTCGGTGTCCATCTGGGCCTTCAGCAGCATGCGCATGGCGTTCCCTTTCCCTGGGTGTGTGCCCCCGTCTCGGGCGACTATAGACCCGGGGGTGAGCGGTGACAAGGCGATCTTGGCCACCCACGGCCGCGTCCCTGTCATCCTGTCGGACAGCCGGCGGCTCACGGGCAGGGCGACCCGTGCGCCGGCACCTCTGCATGGTGCTGCGCACGTTCGAACTCCTCAAGCGGCCCGACCGCCGCTGGTGGGCGATGGCCGCGCTGGCCGCGCTCGCGGTCGTCCTCGGCCTGCAGGTCCTGCCCGAGCGCAGCGCGGGCGCCGACAAGGAGCCCGGGCTCTACGATCCGCTGACCTACAAGGGCCCCGACGACCGCACCCGTCTGGGTGGCGAGTGGATCGTCGCACTGGACGAACGGAACACCGGGCGCGACCGGGGCTGGCAGGACGGCGACTTTCCCGGCGAGCAGATCACGGTGCCCCACGTGCCCGAGGCCGCGGAGGTGCGTGGCGAGGAGTCCATCGAGACCTGGCAGGGCAACGTCGCCTGGTATCGCACGACGATCGAGGTGCCGACCACCGGTGTGTACGCCGTCCGCTTCGAGTCGGTCAACCACGAGGCCGACGTGTGGATCGACGGCGAGCACGAGACCTCCAACACCGGGACCTACCTCCCCTTCGAGGCGCGCCGCACCCTGACCGCCGGCACCCACACCCTGGTCGTGCGCGCCGACTGGCGTGATCCCGACCAGATGAAGGCGGAGGCCTGGCATCGCACCTGGTTCAACTTCGGCGGCATCAACCGCGACGTCACGATCCGTCCGATCGGCGACAGCGAGCTGCTCGATCCGAAGGTCGACACGACGCTCGACGAGGAAGGCGACGCCGTCGTCGACGTCAGCGTGAAGGTGCGCAACCGCACCGGGCGCACGCGCGAGCTGGAGCTCGACGGAGGGATGGAACTGATCGACGACGGCCGCGACGAGGAGCTCGACTTCGAGCCCGTCCGCGTGCCGGCCGGCAAGACCGTTTCCGCCCGCGCCCGGATGCGCATCGACGACCCCGAGCTGTGGTCGACCGACGAGCCCCGACTGTGGGACCTGCGCCTGGAGATCGGGGAGGAGGCCGGCTACCGAGCCCGTGTCGGCCTGCGCGAGATCGAGCAGGTCGGCCGCGACATCCTCGTCAACGGCGAAAAGGTCCATCTGCGCGGGGCGTCCATCCACGAGGATGTCGAGGGCAAGGGCGACGCCCTCAACCGTGCCGATCACGAGTGGATCGTCAACGCCCTGAAGTCGATCGGCGCCAACGCCACGCGCGCCCAGCACCAGCTCCACCCGGCGCTGGTCGAGAAGCTCGACGAGGCGGGGATCCTGCTCTACCTGGGCATTGGCGTCGTCGACGCACCCGGCGCCTGGACCTCCAAGACCCCCGAGCTGCGCCGCCAGTCGCGCAAGCGGGTGCTCACCAGCGTCGACCAGCTCCAGTCCCATCCGTCGATCATCACCTGGAACCTGGCCAACGAGGTGGGCGGCGACGGGCACCCCGACGGGCAGGCCTCCTGGATCGACGCGATGGCCATCAAGCTCAAGAAGGTCGACCCCTCGCGGCCGATCGCGCTGGACATCTGGGGCTCGCACCCTCCGCGTGAGCCCAGCCGGATGTATCGCAACATCGACATCATCGGCTGGACCAACTACATCGGCTGGTACGAGGGCACCTTCGCCTCGCGCGCCAAGACGCAGCAGACCATCCGCGCGGACCTGGCCGCGCTGCGCCGGGCGATGCCCGACAAGGCCATCGTGGTGACCGAGTTCGGCGCCGAGGGCAACGACCTCAACCCCAACATGAAGCCCGGCGGCTTCGGGTTCCAGACCCGTTTGCTGCGCACGCATCTCGCGGTCTACGGCGCGGACCCCCAGCTCAGTGGCGCGCTGATATGGAATCTGCGTGACTTCGCGGTCAACCCCAGCTTCGCCGGCGGCTCCATCAACCGCCAAGCGCCCGGCATTCAGCTCGTGCGCGGGATCAACCAGAAGGGCCTGTTCGACCACCTGGGCCGGCCCAAGCCGGCGGTCGACGACGTACGCGACCTCTTCGCCCAGATGGCCGAGGCCCGCGGCCAGGGCTCGGACGAGGACTAGCGCTCCGGCGCGCTGCTCCCCGCCGCGATGCGGCGCAGGTCCAGCGCCTCGTCGAGCGTGGAGTCCTCGACGCCGTGCTCGCGGGCGACCTCGCGCAGGGTGCGTCCCGAGCTGGACGCGGCCTTGACGATCTCGGCAGCCTTGTCGTAGCCGATGTAGGGGTTCAGCGCGGTGGCCACCGCGAGGGTGCCCTCGGCGCTGCGCTCGCAGCCCTCGAGGTTGGCCTCGATCCCCTCCACGCACTTCGTCGCGAACAGCTCGCTGGTGGTGCTCAGCAGGTGGATGGACCCCAGCAGGTTGCGGGCCATGAGCGGGATGCGCACGTTGAGCTCGAAGTTGCCCTGCAGCCCCCCGACGGTGATGGCGGCGTCGTTGCCGATGACCTGCGCGCCGACCTGCATGACCACCTCGGGGATCACCGGGTTGACCTTGCCCGGCATGATCGAGGAGCCCTTCTGCAGTTCGGGCAGGTACAGCTCGCCGATGCCCGCGCGGGGCCCCGAGCCCATCAGCGCGAGGTCGCTGGCGATCTTGGTAAGCGAGACGGCGACGACCTTCAGGGCGCCCGACAGCTCCACCAGCGCGTCGCGGTTGCCCTGGGCCTCGAAGGGGTCCTCGGGCGCGCGCACCTCCAGCCCGCTGCGCCCGGCAAGGGCGACGCGCATCTTCTCGGCGAAGTCGCGGTGGGTGTTCAGGCCGGTGCCCGTGGCCGTCCCGCCCAGCGGGATCTGCGCGACCTGGGGCAGCGCGTTGCCCACCCGCCGCGCCCCGAGGCGGACCTGCGCCGCGTAGCCGGCGAACTCCTGGCCCAGGGTTACCGGGACGGCGTCCATGAGATGCGTGCGCCCGGCCTTGACCACGTCGGTGAACGCGTCCGCCTTGGCGGCAAAGGCGTGCTCCAGGGTCTCCAGCGCGGGCAGCAGCCGGTTTGTGGCCTCGTCCAGCGCGGCGAGGTGCACCGCGGACGGGAAGACGTCGTTGGACGACTGGCCCATGTTGACGTGATCGTTGGGGTGCGCGCTCTCGCCGGCCAGGCTGGCGATGACCTCGTTGGCGTTCATGTTCGACGAGGTGCCCGAGCCGGTCTGGAAGACGTCGACGGGAAACTGATCGTCGAACTCGCCGGCGGCCACGCGGTCGGCCGCGGCGGCGATGCGCTGCGCGAGGTCGCGGTCGAGCAGGTCCAGGTCGCCGTTCACGCGCGCCGCCGCCGCCTTCACTCGACCCAGCCAGCGCACCACCGCCACGGGGATCGGCTCGCCCGAGACGGGGAAGTTCTCGATGGCCTTGGTGGTCTCGCCGCCCCACAGCTGGGGACTCTGCTCCTGGGTGGTCATCGGGCGGGCCTCTCGTTTCGCGTCCGGGGTGGGAACGCTACCGCCGTGGAGCTGCGACCGGGCAATGCATACGACAGTATGTGCTACGGTCGGGTGCATGAAGGCCGATCGTCTTTCGGTCACCATGGAGGCGGAGCTCGGCCAGGCTGTCCGCCAGGAGGCGGCGCGCTCGGGCACCAGCGTCTCCGGCTGGCTCAGCGAGGCCGCGGCCGCTCGGGTGCGCAACGAGCGCCTGGGAGCCGCACTGCAGGCATGGGGGGCCGAGGACGGCCCGATCAGCGAAGAGCATCTCGAGTGGGCTCGAGGTGTGCTGGGCGTCGACCGCGAAGGCCGGCACCGCGGGAGCTGACGTTGGCCCTCGTGCTGGACGCGGGCGGCCTGATCGCAGTCGACCGACGCAACCAGTGGGTCAGAGGGCTGCTCCTCGTCTCACAGCACCAAGGGGTAGCCGTGCGGACCAGCAGTGCGGTCGTCGCGCAGGTGTGGCGCGACGGCGCCCGTCAGGCCAACCTCGCCCGGCTGCTCGGGGCGGTCGAGGTCGCCTCCCTCGATCCCGCCGCCGGTCGCCGGGTCGGGGAGCTGCTCGCTCGGACCGCATCCGCGGATGTCGTCGACGCCCATCTCGCCCTGCTGGTCGAGCCGGGCGATACCGTCCTGACCAGCGACGCTGATGATCTCGCGGACCTCCTTCGCACGCGCGGGGTCAGGGCCCGCCTCGAGGAAGTGTGAACGCGCAGCGCCTCACGGCTTCAGGCAGAACGCCTTGAGCTCGCGCGCGACGCCGACGGGGTCGTCGTAGGCCAGCAGGAAGCCGGTGCCCTGGAGCACGCGGAGCTGGGCGTCGGGGAGTAGGTCGAGGGCCTCCTCGGCGGTGGCCAGCGGGTGGTAGCGGTCCTGGTCGGCCCACAGCAGGAGCACGGGGAGGTTGAGCGTCGGGTAGGCCTCGAGCAGGTGGCGCTGCTGGCCGGCGGGCCAGCGGCGGGCGAAGCGCGCCCAAGAGCGCGCGAGGCTCGAGTTGCGTCCCACGTCGGCCAGCGCGTGACGCACGAGGTCGCGCGCCGCCGGGTTGTTGCGCGCGGTCAGCGCCATGCCGTGCTCGGGGCGGAAGGCCAGGCGGGCGCCCAGAGCCGTGACGCGGTCCAAGCCCGGTACGGCGGCGAGGCCCGCGCCGATGCGCCAGCCCGCGCTCAGGCGCTCCTTGCTGGCCGGGCGGTGCAGTCGCGTGGGCATGAGCACGAGCTTGTGCGGGCGCAGGCGCCCGGTGGCCACGGCGTGCAGCGCGATCTCGGCGCCCTCGCCGTGGCCGGCCACCAGCACCCGCCGCCCGCCCGCGTCCCACGCGAAGTCGCTGACCACGTCGGCCAGCCAGTCCAGCGTGTAGGGGTGGTGGGGGCGGTCCTCGGAGTCGCCGTGCAACGGCAGGTCAGGCAGCAGCAGCCGAAAGCGATCGGCCAGCTCGTCGACCACGGGCTCGAACTCGCGGTGGGACAGACGGGCGGAATGCAGGAGGACGAGAGGAGGCCCGGTGCCCGCCTCGCGGTAGGCGACCCGGGCTCCGTCCCGAGCGTGGAAGAGGCGAAGGCGCATCGTGCGTGACGGAGTCTTACCCAGTCTCCTCGCCCGCAGCGATGCCGTCGTTCAACGCGCCGGTGATCGCCGGGGACGGATCGCCCAGCGCACCCGCGACGCGCGAGAGCCGGAAGGCCAGCTCGAGCTGCGTCCCGCTGGTGCGCTCCGCGCCCCGCTGCACCGCGCCGACCAGGTAGCCCAGCCGCGCCGCCGCGGCCTCGTCGCCCTCGGCCGCTCGCTCCTCCAGCCCCTCGGCCACGCCCACGACGAGAACGCCGACGTTCTGCAGGTCGGCCGTGCTCGAGGCCAGCTCCACGCAGGTGGAGATCGGGGTGCCGCCGGGCAGGCGCACCGGGTCGGGTGCCCCGATCAGCGCCTCCTCGAGCACCTCCTCCCCCTGCAGGCAGTCCGCGGGCAACGGCGGGTCGTCACCCGCCGTGCAGCCGCCCAGCGCGAGGACGGCGAGGACGGCCGGTGCGTGCCGCGGGCCCAGGCCTCACTCCTCGACCGGCTCCGGCACCTCAAGACCGTGGCGCGCCATGCCCTCCTCCAGCGCTGCGATCACGGTCTCCAGCACCTTGACGCGCGCGTAGCGCTTGGAGTCGCCCTCGACCAGGTGCCAGGGTGCCTGGGGTGTATCTGTGCGCTCGACCATGTCCTCGATGGCGGCGACGTACTTGCCACGCCGTTCGCGGTTGCGCCAGTCCTCGTCGGTGAGCTTCCAGGCCTTGAGCGGGTCGTTGGCGCGGCGCTCGAAGCGCTCGAGCTGCTCCTGGGAGGAGATGTGCAGGAAGAGCTTGACCAGAACCATGCCCTCGGCCACCAGGGTGCCCTCGAAGGCGCGGATCTCACCGTAGGCGCGGCCCCACTGCTCCGGCGTCGCGAAGCCCTCCACGCGCTCGACCAGCACGCGCCCGTACCACGAGCGGTCGTAGACGGCCATGCCGCCCCAGCCGGGAAGGTTGTCCCAGAAGCGCCACAGGAAGTGGTGGCGCTCCTCGTCGTGGGTGGGTGCCGAGTAGGAGCGCACGCGGGCGTGGCGGGGGTCGAGCGGACCGAGCAGCCGCTTGATGGCCCCGCCCTTGCCGCCGGCGTCCCAGCCCTCGAGGACCACGCAAAGGGGCGGCCCGCGCTCCCGGCTGCCGATCAGGCCGGCGCAGGTCAGGCGCAGTTGGGTCAGGCGGTCGCCGCCGGCCGCAAGCCGCCGGTCCTGCTCCTTGCGCTTGAGCTTGAGCGAGAGATCGAGCTCCTCGAGGCGTCCCATGCTCTCCATGTTCCCACGGGCGCCAACCGGCTACGCGACCGGCCGAAGGGCGTTCAGCCGGTGCGCGGGCGGTGGGCGGCGCGCACCCGCTCCTCGCCGGCCACCCAGGCCACGAGGGCGTCGCCGCGGGAGCCGACCGCGAGGGTGAGGCCCGTGAGGCCGATGGTGAAGGGACGGAGCGGGCGCATGTGCCTACAACGCATCGGCCGACCGAAGGTGGCGCGGGACAGTCCGCGGCCTAGAATCGCCGTCCCCGTGGCGCATTCCGTCGACCCCCGGCAGTCCTTCCCCGCGCTCGAAGAGCGCGTGCTGGAGCGCTGGCGCGAGCGCGACGTGTTCGCGCAGTCGCTGCGCCGCCGCGAGGGCGCCGAGCCGTGGGTGTTCTACGAGGGGCCGCCCACCGCCAACGGCCGCCCGGCCGTCCACCACGTCCTCAGCCGGGTCTTCAAGGACGTCTTCCCCCGCTACAAGACCATGCGCGGCCACTACGTGGAGCGCAAGGGCGGCTGGGACTGCCACGGCCTGCCGGTGGAGATCGCCGTGGAGCAGGAGCTGGGCATCACCTCCAAGGCCGAGATCGAGGCCTACGGGATCGCGGAGTTCAACGCGAAGTGCCGCGCGTCGGTGTTCACGTTCCTGGAGGACTGGGACGCGCTGACGGAGCGCATCGGCTTCTGGATCGACCTCGACGCGGCCTACCGCACGCTGGACACCGAGTACGTCGAGTCGGTGTGGTGGGCGCTGCAGCGCATCCACGAGAAGGGGCTGCTCTACGAGGGCCACCGCGTTGTGCCCTACTGCCCCCGCTGCGGCACGGCGCTGTCCAGCCACGAGGTCGCCCAGGGCTACCGCGACGTGGTCGACCCCAGCGTCTACGTGCGCTTCCCGGTGCGCGGCGCGAACGGCGTGGTGCAGGAGGGCGACGAGCTGGCGGTCTGGACGACCACGCCCTGGACGCTGGTGTCCAACGCCGCGGTGGCCGCGCATCCCGACCTCATGTACGCCCGCGCGCAGGCGGCCGGCGGCGACGGCCATGTGCTCGTGCTGGCCCAGCGCCTGGTGGAGGCGGTGCTGGGCGAGGGCGCGCAGATCCTCGGCACCTTCCCGGGCAGCGCGCTGGAGGGCGTGGCCTACGAGCCCCCGTTCCCCTACATCCCCGCGAGCGAGTACGGCGAGCGCGGCCACACCGTGCTGCCCGCCGACTTCGTCACCGCCGCCGACGGCACCGGGCTGGTCCACACCGCGATCGCCTTCGGCGAGGACGACTTCCAGCTCGGGCGCGCCTTCGGCCTGGCCGTGGTCAACCCGGTGCGCCTGGACGGGACCTACGATGAGCGCATCGGCCCCTACGAGGGCCGCTTCGTCAAGGACGCCGATCGCGATCTGGTCGAGGACCTGCGCGCGCGCGGGAAGCTGCTGCGCGCCGATGAGTACGAGCACTCCTACCCGCACTGCTGGCGCTGCTCGACCCCGCTGCTCTACTACGCCAAGCCGTCCTGGTACATCGCCACGTCGCAGGTGCGCGACCGCCTCCTGGCCGCCAACGAGACGATCAACTGGCACCCGGCGCACATCAAGCACGGGCGCTTCGGCGACTGGCTGGAGAACAACGTCGACTGGGCCTTGTCGCGCGAGCGCTACTGGGGGACACCGCTGCCGGTGTGGCGCTGCGCCGATGGCCACGTGACCGTGATCGGGTCGCTGGCCGAGCTCCAGGAGCGCTCGGGCGTGGCGCTGGAGGACCCGCACCGGCCCTTCGTGGACGACGTGACCTTCCCCTGCGGCGAGTGCCGCGAGGAGGCACGCCGCGTCCCCGAGGTCATCGATGTCTGGTTCGACTCGGGCGCGATGCCCTTCGCGCAGTACGCGGCGCCGCTGTCCGACGCGGGCCGCGAGCACTTCGAGGCGCGCTTCCCCGCGCAGTTCATCTGCGAGGCGCTGGACCAGACGCGCGGCTGGTTCTACTCGCTACTGGCCGTCTCCACGCTGCTCTACGACCGCTCCTCCTACGAGAACGTCGTCTGCCTGGGGCTGATCCTCGACGCCGACGGCCAGAAGATGTCCAAGTCGCGCGGCAACACGGTTGCGCCGTGGGAGGTCATCGAGCGCTTCGGAGCCGACGCCCTGCGCTGGTACTTCTTCACGTCCAAGCAGCCCTGGGACGGCTACCGCTTCTCCCTGGAGGCCATCGGCGACGGCGTGCGCCTGTTCCTGCGCCAGCTCTGGAACACGCTGGTGTTCCTGAAGACCTATCGGGCCGAGGAGGACTTCGAGGCCGCGCCCACTGAGCTGGACCACTGGGTGCGCTCGCGTCTTGCGGCGACGGTCGAGGAGGTCACCGACCGCCTCGAGCACTACGACGCGACGACCGCCGGACGGGCCATCGCCGCCTTCGTCGACGAGCTGTCCAACTGGTACGTGCGCCGGTCACGCCGGCGCTTCTGGGACGGCGACCCGGCCGCCTTCGCGACGCTGCGCGAGTGCCTGCTCACCGTGGCCAAGCTGCTCGCGCCGTTCACGCCGTTCGTTGCCGACGAGGTCTTCGAGGTGCTCGACGGCGGCGAGCCGTCGGTGCACCTGTGCGACTGGCCGCAAGCGGATCCCGCCCACCCCCGCGACCTCGACCTCGAGCACGCCATGGGCGTCGCGCGCGAGACCGTGCGTCTGGGCCTGGCCGCGCGTGGGGGCGCGAAGGTCAAGGTGCGCCAGCCCCTGCACGAGGCCGTCGTGGTCGCCGCCGGACGCGAGCGCGAGGCCATCGAGCGCCTCGAGGGCATCGTGCGCGAAGAGCTCAACGTGCGCGAGCTGCGCTTCGTCGGCCAGGCCGACGAGCTGGGCTCGCACACGATCAAGCCCAACTACCGCACGCTCGGCCCGCGCTTCGGGAAGGCCATGCCCCAGGTGGCCGCGGCGGTCGCCGCGCTGGACCCGGTCAGGGTGGCCGACGCGCTGCGGGCGGGGCGTACCGTCGGCCTGCTCGTCGACGGCCACGAGCACCCGCTGGAGGAGCAGGATCTCCAGCTCGCCCTGCAGCCGCTGGAGGGCTACCAGCTCGAGCGGGAGGGCTCGCACGCTGTGGCGCTCGAGCTGACCCTGGACGACGACCTGCGCCGCGAGGGCCTGGCCCGCGAGGTCGTCCATGCCGTGCAGGCCGCGCGCAAGGCTGCCGGCCTGGCCGTGGTGGACCGCATCGTGCTGACCCTGGGCGGCGACGAGGAGCTCGTCGACGCGGCGCGCGCCCACGAGGGCTACGTGGCCGGCGAGACGCTGGCCGTGGAGGTCGCATACCTGTGCCCTGAGGGCGAAGCCCGCGGGTACGACGGCGAGGGCGCGTGCGAGCCCGCGCGCATAGACGGCCGCGAGCTGCGCATCGCGGTCACGCGGGCGTAGCCAGCGCCTCGAGCGTCCGGTCCACGTCGGCCTCGTCGTTGTAGACGTGCCACGACGTGCGCAGCCGTCCGCCGCGCAGCGCGGCGACGATGCCCGCGCGCTGCAGCCTCCGCTCCGCCTCGGGCACCTCGGCCGAGACGATCGCGCTGTTCCCCGGCTCGAGGCCAAGGCCGGCGCGGAAGCGGTTGGCCAGGCCCACGTCGTGGGCGTGGATGGCCTGGACGCCCATCCTCTCGATCACCTCCAGCGCCGGCTGGGTGCCCACCCAGGAAAACCAGGCCGGCGAAAGATCGAGGCGTCGCGCGCTGGAGGCCAGGCGCAGCGGCGGCCCGAAGTAGCTGGCGTGCACGTCCTCGCCGGCGTACCAGCCGGCACTGTGGGGGATCGCACCCTCCAGCAGGCGCTCGGACACGGTGAGCAGGGCGCTGCCGCGTGGCGACATCAGCCACTTGTAGGCGGCGCACACCACGGCGTCCAAGCGCCCGGCGTCCACCGGGAGCCAGCCCAGC
>JBBJOB010000132.1:0-5937 GCA_037721455.1 Solirubrobacteraceae bacterium
CCACTAGAAGCGCTACAGCTCGTACTCCGCGCCCTCGACGGCCACCTCGAGCGGGCCGTCGTAGGCGCGACGGGCCTCGCGCAATGCCCGGTCGGGGTCGGCCTCGTCGGTGAGGTGGGTGAGGACGAGGCGCTTCGCGCCCGCGCGGGCGGCGTGGTCGCCGGCCTCGGCCGGGGTGAGATGGCCGCGGGGCGCTTCATCGGGCTCAGCGATCGTCGACTCGAGCATGAGGAGCTCGGTGTCGCGAGCGAAGGCGACGAGGTCATCGGAGGGGCCGGTGTCGGCGCCGAACGTGAACCGTCCGCCAGTCGCCGCGCCACGCAGCTCGACAGCGTAGGTGGCGGTGAAATGGGGAACGCGCTGGAAGCGCACGCGCAGGGGCCCGACGCGCAACTCCTCGTCGGGGTCGTACTCGCGCAGGACGAAGGCGTTCTCAACGAGCTCCTCGCTCCCCCACGTCCCGACGATCCGGCGCAGGCCTTCCCGCGCGCCGGGGGGCACGTGCAGCGCGGGGCGGGCGCCGGCGGCGCCGGGCCCGTAGGACAGCGCGTAGGAGAAGGGGATGAGGTCGAGGAAGTGGTCGGCGTGCAGGTGGCTGATGACCAGCGCGTCCACTTCCGCGTAAGGGAGGCGCTCGCGCAGCTTGGCGAACACGCCGTTGCCGCAGTCCAGGAGGAGCGCAGTCCCGCCCTCGTCCACGAGGTAGCCGCTGCACGCGCCGCCGGCGTCGGGCCAGGACGGCGATTTGCCCAGGACGGTGACGCGCACGGGCGGACCCTACCCCGCGGCTGCGCGCGTGGGTGCGCGAACCACGCTCGCCTCACGCGTGCAGCGCCGCCTGCTCCTGCGCGGTGGGGAAGGCCCAGGCCGAGCGCGAGGCGCGCTCCTGGCGGAAGGTGAAGCGCAGCTGGCGTGGCGGACGCAGCCCGTCGGGATGGTCCGGACGGAAGGTCGTGCAGGGCTCGTCGAGCTGCAGCGAGCAGAGCAGGTTGGAGCGGAAGTAACACTGCTCGCAGGTGACCTTCTTGGTCGCGGTCCGTCCCTTGGCCATCCCGTTGTGCCCTCCCGTTGAACTCGATTGCGTTGGCGCAGCGGGGCGCATGGAACCGTGCACGACGGGCGCGTGCAAGGGCTGTTGCGAGGGCCATCTCGCAAATGGCGACAAACCCGGTACGGGCACGTCGCAAATGGCGGACATTTCGGCAGAGGGTCACCAGAACGAGGGCTGACGCATGCACAGTTCGCCCCCCTCCAACCGTCGTGAAAGCCGCATTCTCCGGGCATTACCGTCGCCGATGAGGTCCTCGGGTCTCTCGCGCCCCGTGCCTCCTGGCGCGCCAGGAGGTCCATGGCGTGGGAGCCTATGGCCGACATGCGCATCCTGGTCACCGGCATCACCGGCTTCGTCGGCGCGGCGCTCGCGCCCCGCCTGGCCCGCGACGGCCACGAGCTTGTGGGGATGTCGCGCGATCCCGCGCACATCGCGACGGCGGGCGTGGAGGCGGTCGCGGGCGATGCGACGAGCGGCCGCGGGCTCGAGGAGGCGCTGGCCGGCGTGGAAGTCGCGTACTACCTCATCCACTCCATGGAGCGGTCCAGCAGCGGGAGCTTCGCCGACACCGAGCAGCAGGGTGCGCGCAACTTCGCCGCCGCCGCGCGCCGGGCGGGTGTGCAGCGCATCGTCTACCTGGGCGGGCTGGTGCCGCTCGACGCTGCCGTCTCCCCTCACCTGGCCAGTCGCCTGGCCGTCGAGGAGACCCTGCTGGGCGCCGTGCCCGGCTCGGTCGCGTTGCGGGCGTCGATCGTCATCGGCGCCCGGTCGCGGTCCTTCCGCTTCCTGGTGCGCCTGGTCGAGCGGTTGCCCGTGCTGGCCCTGCCGCCCTGGGAGCGGTTCCGCACCCGGCCGATCGACGGGCGCGACATGGTCGAGCTACTGGCCGCGGCGGCCATCGCTCCCGGCGTCGCGGGGCGCTCCCTGGACGCGGTCGGGCCCGACATCCTCTCCTACGGGGGCATGATCCACCGCATCGGCCATCACATGCTGGTCGGGCGGCCCTCGCTGCGCCTGCCGGTCACCCTGCCCGCCGTCTCCAGCCGCGTGGCCGCGCTGATCGCCGGCGAGGACCCAGGGCTGATCGAGCCGCTCATGGGCTCCCTGGGCTCCGACCTGCTCCCCCGCCCCGAGCAGGCCGCCCCGCTGCTGGGGGTCCGCACGCGCAGCTTCGACCGCGCGGTCGAGCGCGCCCTGCGCGAGTGGGAGGCCGAGGAGGAGCTCGCCGCCCGCTGAGCCGGGTAGGCTCACTCGCGCTGTGTCCATCGTGGTCGCCACCATCCACATCGACGCACCGCCCCAAGCGGTATGGGACATGGTGATGGACCCAGCACGCACGCTGGAGTGGGTCACCATCGCGCGAAAGGTTGAGCACATCGACGACGGCCCGCTGCGCGAGGGGTTTCGCATGGATCAGACCCTGTGCCTGCGCGGTGTCAACTTCAAGGTGAAGTGGTCGCTGGAGAAGCTCGATGAGCCGTGGGTGGCCAAATGGGAGGGCCGCGGGCCCGCCCGATCCACCGCGCGCATAGAGAACCGCCTGTCCGAGCGCGACGGCGGCACGCACTTCGACTACCGCAACGAGTTCAAGGCGCCGATGGGTCCCCTGGGCGCCATCGCGTCACGGGCGGTTGTGGGTGGCATCCCCGACCGCGAAGCCAACACCTCGCTGCAACGTCTGAAGAAGATTTTGGAGCAGTGAACAGTAACGGTGTAGTGTCACTGCCATGACCGACTTCCTCGACGACAAGAAGCGTGAGATCAACGACCGGCTCAAGGAGCTCAAGCCGCTGGTGGACGAGTACCAGCGCCTGGTGGCCGCCAAGGCCGCTCTGGACGGCGTCGGCGCCGACTCGGCCGCCCCGCGCAGCCGCCGCGCCGCAGCTACCGGCGCCTCGGGCAACGGCCGCCGACGCCGGGGCCGGCCCCGCGGCAGCGGCACTCGCGCCACCCAGGCCCTCAACCTGGTCAAGGCCAACCCCGGCATCTCGATCCCCGAGATCGCCGAGAAGATGGACATCCAGCAGAACTACCTCTACCGCGTCCTCCCCGGCCTGGCTCAGGACGGGCTGGTCGAGAAGCAGGGCCGCGGCTGGCACCCGCGCGAGGCGGCCTGACTGCGCCTCAGCGCTCGCTACAGATCGACCACCTCGACGCCCTCGTCTCGCGCCACGGCGGCGAGATGGGCGTCGAGGGTTGCCACGGCGTCGCCGGGCTGCGTAGAGGCGAGGAACACGCAGTCGGCGAGCGAGACGGGGCGTTGCGTGCGGTGGTAGTGACGCGCGCGCAGCTCGCCGGCACGCCAGGCGATCGGCTCGCTGAGCGCGATCAGGGAGCCGATGGCCTCGCCCATGAGCGATCCGATGACCTCCCGGGAGCGGCCAGCGTCGATGCCGCGCCGGCCGAGGACATCAACGGCCTCCGCGAGCTGGATCGTCGGCATGGCCAGGCCGCCGGAGTCCAAGAGGGCGCTCACCGCCGGGCCGCGCTGGTCGCCCGACACGTGAGCGAGGAGCGCCGAGGCGTCCAGCAGGATCACGCGGCGGGCCCGTGGCCGTGCCTGCGCTCGTCGATCTCAGCCTCCTCCTCACGGCGCTCGGCCATCAGCTCCGCGACCGTGGGCCCACTCGCGAACTCGGGAGCGAACACCCCCCGCGTGGCCGCGACCGGGTCGTCAGGCGCCGGACGGATCACCAGCCGGTCGCCCTCGTCGTCGAGGATGACGCTGGACGTTCGCCAGCGCGAGCGCACGGCGACCGGGACCGAGATCTGGCCTCCCTTCGAGATCCTCATGCGTCGGGCCACGACCATGGCAATTTACCATGGCGGGTCCGTCCCTACTCGAACGCTCGTGTTAGAGCAGCGTTCGAGTAGCGACTATGTGGGAGGCAGGCTCCAGTAGGCACGTGGATCCTTCGGCGACTTGCCCACCCACCGCACCATCTCGGCCTGCTGGAGCGCCCGCAGGCGCCGAATCGCCGTCGGGCGACCGACCCCAAGCACGCCGGCGACCTCGCTGGTGCTGAGACGCTCGGCGTCACGCAGGGCGCCGAGCACCTCCCGTGCCCCCTCGGGCAGACGCGCCTCCAGCGCGCGGTCGGCCGGCTCGGCGGAAAGGGTGAGAACCGTCAGAGCCGACCCCTGCCGGTAGACCGGCTCGACCAGCCCGGCCAGCCGCATCTCGTCGAAGATCCGCCTGATGCCCTCCCCCAGTTCCTGCCCGAAGTCGAGTTCGGCGCAGACACGGGCGATGCGCGGGTTGCGGGCGAACCGAGTGGCTTCCCACGGCCGAGCGGGGTCGACCAGGCCGGGAAACCGACCGGGGCTCGAGATCTCGATGCGGTCGTCGAAGATCTCGGCCCGAATGTGGTCGCCGGCGAGGCTGTACGACCGGTGCACGACCGCGTTGACCAGACCCTCCAGCCACGCGTCCTCCGGCACGAGAGCAACGTGCCCGAACCGGCCTTCGGGAAGGAGGGCGCGACGGACGGGCTGGTGCTCGCGGACATGGCGCTTGGCCTGCTCGATCTGCTCGGGTATCGGCCCCTCGAGCCGGACGTCGAGCCGCAGTTCCTGGCGGCGTCCGCTGCCTCGCTCGCGGCCTCGGTAGCGCAGGACCCGCACGAACGCCTCGGGAACGTGCTGCTGGGGGTGGACTCCGAACAGCAGGAGCCCCGCGAATGTCGGCCTTCCGTCGATGACGAGGCCGCGGTTGCGCAGCAGGCGCGAGGCGTCCGGGGCGCCGAGCACCTCGGCATAGCCGCGCACCGACGCCTCGTCGAAGGATGATGCGCTCGTCTGAGGCACGGTGCGGGCCTCATAGCTCGACTGGCCACGGTCGAAGGTCAGCTCTTGGCGCTGGACGAACGTCAGCCGGCGGTTCTCGTCCCCGACCCGCAGGAAGACCTGGTCGCGGACGTTCGTGTGCACGACCTCTCCGGGATCGATCGAGAGGAGCAGAAGGTGATCGGACCGGCCGGCCGCATTGACGCAGGCGATCTCCCGCGCTCGTGCGCGCGCTGGAGGCACGCAGAAGTCGATGGAGGCCTGGCGGAGGGCGTTGACGTGGTCGGGCCTGCCGTCGATCCCCTCCACCCTCCCATCGTGCAGGCCTATGACCAGCGTGCCGCCTTCGGCGTTGGCGAAGCCGATGAGCCAGTCCGCCAGGGTGCGAGCGGCCACCCGGATCGACTTACGATCCAGCCACTGGTCCTCGGGTAGCGCGAGAAGGCGCTCGGCGACCTCGTGGGTCGCAAGGGCGAGAGCTGCCTCTACGGATCCGCTCAACATGGCTCTACTCTAACATCGTTATACTAGAGGAGGGTCGAGCTGGGCGGGTCGCCGTTAGGGGCCAGTTGCCGTCGCCGCCACGGTGGTCGCATCACGCCCGCCGACCCGCGCCTTGCGGGCGCGTCAGGTGGTTACGTCACCGGCCGGCGGCGGGGGGGTCATCGGCAAGAAGCTGGAACGTCTCGAGGACGAAGTCGCCCAGCATCTCGGCCTGCTCGCTGAGGGTCGCCTGCGCCAACAGCTCGTCGGGATACAGGTAGCGCCGTATCCGGTCGTGATAGTTGCGCGGTTTCTCGGCCGGCTCATACTCGAACCCCTTGCTCTCGCAGAGGGCCAGCCAAGCCATGTCGGTCTGCGCGCCCTCCATCGTCGCCCCCGCGTAGAACGCCTGCCCGCCCCGGCTCTGCTCCTGGCGCGCCTCCTCGGGTCCAAACCCCCAGTCGAAGTAGACGGTGCCCCATGGCCCCGAGGCGCCCGGCTGGGCTCCGCGGACTGGCTCGTACTTCTCGTAGGTGGTCGTGGGCTGTCCCCAGAGCTCCCGCACACGCTCGTCAGCCAACGTCACCAGTTCGCCGAGCACCTCCTCCGTGCCCGGC
>JBBJOB010000133.1:0-5937 GCA_037721455.1 Solirubrobacteraceae bacterium
CACACGACGGTCCTGGCCGCCTGAGTGACGTCGCCGGAGGTCGCTCGGTTCCGGCGACCGAAGGCGAAAGCATCCTCCCCGCGAAGCCCGGCGAGGGCCGCGGAAGGACGCTCGAGGCGCTGTCCTCGCCGCCCGCCTACCTCGCCTCGCCCCGGTAGACAGATCCCTCGATCTCGACCCTGGCAGCGCGCCACAAGCCGCCACCCCCCGTAGGCTTCAGGCGTGCTGCTGGGCGTCGACGTCGGGGGGACCTTCACCGACGCCGTGCTGGCCCTCGAGGGAAGGCTGGTCACCGCCAAGGCGCCGACGACTCCGGACGACCAGTCGGAGGGCGTCCTGGCCGCGGTGGGCGCGGCGCTGGAGCGCGCCGGCGCGCTGGCGCAGGATGTCGAGGCCTTCGCCCACGGGATGACCGTGGCCACCAACGCGCTGCTGGAGGGTCGCGGCGCGCGCACCGTCCTGGCCGCGACCGAGGGCTTCACGGACGTCGTGGAGCTCGGCCGCCAGGCTCGCGCTGACCTCTATCGGCTGTGCGCCGCGCACCCCGCGCCGCTCGTCCCGGCGCAGCTACGCGTCGGCGTGCCGGAGCGCACGGCACCCGACGGCCCACTGCGCGCGCTGGACGGCCACGGGGCCGACGCGGTGGCCGCGCGCGTCGCCGCGCTGGAGCCCGAAGCCGTCGCGGTGTGCCTGCTGCACGCCGATCGTCACCCCGGGCACGAGCGCGCGCTGGGCGAGGCGCTGGCCCGCCGGCTGCCCGGCGTGCACGTCTCCCTGTCCCATGAGGTGGTGGGGACCTTCCGCGAGTTCGAGCGCTTCGCGACCACCGAGGTCGACGCCGCCCTCTCCCCCCTGCTGGCCGCCTACCTGCGTCGCCTGCGCGAACGCGCGGACGAGGCGGGGCTTCCAGCCCCGCTGGTCATGCAGTCCAGCGGCGGCCTGGCCGACGCGGACCGTGCCGCTCGGCACGCCGCGCTGACCGTGCTCAGCGGCCCCGCGGGGGGCGCGGCCGCGGCGGCGCTGCTGGCCGCTCGCAGCGGGCGCGAGGACCTCCTGTGCTTCGACATGGGCGGCACCTCGTGCGACGTCTGCGTCGTGGAGGACGGCGCGGTGCGCGAGACCGCCGGACGCGAGGTCGGCGGCCGGCCGCTGGCCCTGCCCATGGTCGACGTGCACACCGTCGGCGCGGGCGGAGGCTCGATCGCCTGGTGTGATGCGGGCGGCGCGCTGCGCACCGGACCGCGCAGCGCGGGCGCCGACCCCGGCCCCGCGTGCTATGGGCGGGGCGGCGGGCAGCCCACGGTGACCGACGCCAACCTGGTGCTCGGCCGCCTGGACGCCGGCTCCCCGCTGGCCGGAGGCGTGGCCCTGGACCCGGAGGCCGCTGAGCGGGCGATCGGCGGGCTCGCGCAGGAGCTGGGGCTCGACCTGCTCGCGTGCGCCGAGGGCATCGTGCGCGTCGCCAACGCCGAGATGCTGCGCGCGCTGCGGGTCATGACCGTCGAGCAGGGCATCGACCCGCGCGGTTTCGCGCTCCTGGCCTTCGGCGGCGCGGGCGGGCTGCACGCCACGGCGCTGGCCGACGACCTGGGCATGGGCACCGTCCTGTGTCCCGCCGCCGGTGGGGTGCTCAGCGCGCTGGGCCTGGCCGCCGCCGACCGCCGCGCGACCGCGCAGCGCACCGTTCTGGTGAGCGAGCCGTCCGCGGAGGAGGTGGCCGAGGTGGTCGAGGCGCTGAGCGACGAGGCACAGCGCGAGTTGGTCGCCGTTGCGCGCCACCCTCACGGCGGCTCCACGGCGGCCGGTGGAGCGCCGGACCGCGGAAACGGGCAGCACTCGGCGCCGGCCCCCGGGGTCCGGCGCTCCACCGTCCTCGAGCTGCGCTACGCCGGCCAGGCCCACGAACTGGCGGTCCGCGACCCCGAGCCGGCGGAGGCTCGCAAGCGCTTCGAGGCGCTGCACGAGGAGCGCTACGGCTACCGCGACGAGCGCGCCGCCGTCGAGCTCGTGACCGCCCGCGTCACCGCGTCGCTCCCCGGTGTCGAGCTCGCCTGGGCGGCCCCGGCGCAGCCCGTGCGGCGCACCCAACGCACCGTCGTCTTCGACGGCGCGCAGCATGACGCGCAGGTCGCCCGCGGCGAGCCCGCGCCGGACGAGGCGCTGGCCGGCCCGGGCATCTGGGAGCTGCCCGAGGCCACGGTCGCCGTCCCGCCCGGGTGGCGGGCGCAGGCCGACGCGCTGGGGACACTGGTGCTGGAGCGCGCGCGTTGAGCCTTGACCCCATCGCCCTCCAGGTGGTCACCGGCGCTCTGCGCGCCGCCTGCGACGAGATGGGCGCAACCCTCGTGCGCTCGGCCCACTCGGCGAACATCAAGGAGCGCCGCGACTGCTCCACCGCGCTGTTCGACCCGGCCGGTGAGATGGTCATGCAGGCCGAGCACATCCCGGTGCACCTCGGAGCGATGCCCGCCGCCGTGGAGGCCGTCCTCGACCAAGACCACGCGCCCGGGCGCTCGTGGCTGCTCAACGACCCCTTCGCCGGCGGCACCCACCTGCCCGACATCACGGTGGTGACCCCCGTCTTCGAGCATGAGCGTCGCGGCGCCCTGCTGGGCTTCGCGGCCAGCCGCGCCCACCACGCCGACGTCGGGGGCCGGGTCCCGGGCTCGATGCCCGCCGACTCGACGACGCTCGAGGAGGAGGGCGTGGTCATCCCGCCCACCGCGATGACCGCGGAGGTCACCGAGGCAGTGGTGGTCCGGATGCGCCAGCCCGATCAGCGCCGCGCGGACCTGCGCGCCCAGCTCGCCGCCAACGCCACCGGCGCGCGTCGCCTGGCCGAGCTGGCCGCGCGCATCGGCACGCAGCGCCTGGGAGAAGCCACCGCCGCGGTGCTCGATTACGCCGAGCGGCGCACCCGCGCGTCGCTGGCCGGGCTGGCCGGCGCGCCGCGCACGGCGACCGACGTGCTCGAGGCCCGCGAGGGCGACCTCGAGCTGCGCCTGCGTGCCACGATCGACGGCGACGGGCTGACGCTGGACTTCACGGGCTCGGCCGCCCAGCACCAGGGCAATCTCAACTGCCCGCTCGCCGTCACCCGCTCGGCCTGCCTGTTCGCCGTGCGCGTGCTGACCGACCCCGACATCCCGCCCAGCGCGGGCGCCCACCGTCCCGTCCGCGTGCTCGCGCCCGAGGGCTCACTGCTCAACGCCCGGCCCGGAGCCGCCGTGGCCGCGGGCAACGTGGAGACCTCCTCGCGCGTGGCCGACCTCGTGCTCAGCGCCTTTGGCCGCGCCGCAGGCCAGGGGACGATGAACAACCTCACCCTGGGCAACGAGGGAGACCCAGGGGAGCCCGCCGGAGGCAGCGACCCGACGGCCACCGGCGCCCCCTTCACGTACTACGAGACCCTCGGCGGCGGCCAGGGCGCCTGCCCGGACGCGGACGGGCCATCGGCCGTCCACGTGGCCATGTCCAACACCCTCAACACGCCGGTCGAGGCCCTCGAGCTCGAGTTCCCGGTGCGCGTCGTCGAGTACGCGCTGCGCCGCGGCTCGGGCGGGGCGGGCCGCCACCGCGGCGGCGACGGCGTCGTGCGCGAGCTCGAGGCACTGGCCCCCATGCACTTCTCGCTCATCACCGAGCGCCGCCGCCACGCCCCGCCGGGCGCCGACGGCGGCGACCCGGGTCTACCCGGACGCAACCTCCTCGACGGAGAGCCCCTGGAGCCCAAGGCCTCCGGCGAACTGCGCCCCGGCCAGCGGTTGCGCATCGAGACGCCGGGCGGCGGCGGGCACGGCCGCGCGGGCCCCCAACCGAGCGGTAGGGTCGTGCGATGAACTTCCGCGCGGGGGCGCCGGTCATCGGTCTCGTGCTCGCGCTCGGGCAGCAGCAGTGAGCCCTCCTCCCCGAGCGATGTGGCTCCCGCCTCGGCGCGACTGTATCTCGAGACCGAGGACTTCGGTGCGGCGGCGGTGCGCACGCGCCTCGAGGCGATCAGGGGCATGCTGGGCGATGACTTCACGCCGCTCTTCGGGCTCGACTTCGCGGCCCTCGCCGCGTTCGCGGCACCGTTCGTCGACCCGGCGGACCGTGAGGTCATCGCCGACCTCGCGTCAGTCTCGGCAGCGACCGGGACCCGCAGCACGGGAGGGCGAATCGTGCTGCGCACGGTTCTTGCACTGAATAGCGAGGCCCCCGGGTAGCCACCCGACCCGGATGAGCGATCGCGTCGGCTTCATCGGGCTGGGGATCATGGGCGGGCGCATGGCCGCCAACCTTGCGCGCGCCGGGGTGGAGCTCACCGTCCAGACCCGGACGCGCGAGAAGGCCGAGGCCTTCGCGGGCGGGCACCCCGGCGTCGCGGTGGCCGGCAGCCCGGCCGACGTGGCGAAGCGCAGCGACGTGGTGATCACCATGGTCGTCGACGCCGGCCAGGTCGAGGATGTGCTGCTGGGCGCCCAGGGCGCCGCGCGCAGCGATCACGGAGACCTCCTGTGCGTCGACATGTCCACCATCGGCGCCGCGCACGCCCGGCGCATCGGCGCCGCGCTGGCCCACCGCGGCGTGGGCTTCGTCGATGCGCCGGTCACGGGCTCGGCGCCCAAGGCTCAGGACGCGACGCTGACCATCATGGCCGGCGGCGAGGACCGCGACGTGGCGCGCGTCGATCCGCTCCTGCGCCACATGGGCTCCCTGGTCGTCCATGCGGGCCCCCTGGGCCACGGCCAGCTCGCCAAGGTGCTCAACAACGCAGTCGCGGCCGCCAATACGGTGACGCTGGCCGAGGCGCTGCTGGTCGGGGACGCCGCGGGCCTGGACCTCGACGCTCTGGAGCAGGTCATGGGCGCCGGCTCGGGCGCCTCGGCCATGCTGGCCCTCAAGGCGGGGGCCATGCGCGAGCACGACTTCGCCCCCCTCTTCAAGGCCTCCCACATGCTCAAGGACGTCATTCTGGCCCTGGAGGAGGCCCAGGCCGCGGGCGCCCCCTTCGAGGCCGCGGCGCGGGCCCAGGCGGTCCTGACCGCCACGCTGGCTCGCGGCCACGGCGAAGCCGACTTCGCGGCCCTGATCGAGGCCCTGGAGGGGCCCGCCGGCCGGGCCCTGGGAGGGTCCGGTCGCGAATAAAGTCAGCGCCCGCCCTTGGAATCGGATCTTTTCTGTACTACGGTCGTCGGGTCCCGCTGTCTGCGGTCTCCTTTGGGAGGCCACGCGCGGGACTGTCTACGTAACCACGCCGTTCTCCCTCAGGAATTTCCATGCCTATCGCGTTCAAGGAATGGGCGGTCACCGTCCGGGCGCTCGCCGAGGGCGAGCAGCTCGTCACGCTCCGAAAGGGGGGCATCCGCGAGTCGCGGAAGCACTTCCGCCTGGAGCACGACCGCTTCTTCCTCTATCCCACGTTCGACCACCAGCACAACGACCTCGTCCGCGAGTCCCACCAGCCCGAGCTGCGGCGCGCGCTGGAGGAGGGGGTGTGGGCCGACGGCGAGCCGCCGGTCCAGGCCCTGACCCGCGACGGCGGCATCGAGCAGCCCGAGCGTGTGCGAATCCGCGCGTGGGCCGAGGTCGCCGGCCATTTCGAGGTCACCGACCCCCGCTGTGTGGATGCCCTCTCCCCCTACTACGTGTGGACCACGGACTACGCGGAGAAGCGCCTCTCCTGGAAGCGCCGCCACCCGCTGCACGTCCTGCTCCTGCGCACGTATCGCATCCCGCGGCCGGTCACCGTCCGCGTGAAGGACGGCTACGGCGGATGCCGCTCGTGGCTGGAGATCGCCCGCGACCTGCCCTTCGAGGGCACGCCGGTGCTCTCCGACGACGAGTTCGGCCGCGCCCGGGAGCAGATCGAAGCGATCTGCGCCGAGGCCGCAGTCCCCGTGGCGGCCTGAGCTGGTGTGACGTCGCCGAAGGCCGGCGGTCCCGCCGGCCGGCAGG
>JBBJOB010000134.1:0-5928 GCA_037721455.1 Solirubrobacteraceae bacterium
CTAGGCCGACGCCGCGCGGCCGTCCTGCTGCTCGTCCTCGTCGGGCGCGGCCTCGGTGACCAGTGTGGGCGCCAGGCCCCGCCCGACCGTCTCCTTGGTCACGACGCACTTCTTGACGTCGCGGCGGGAGGGGAGCTCGAACTGCACCTCGAGCAGGATGTCCTCGATGATCGAGCGCAGGCCGCGCGCGCCGGTCTCGCGCTCCAGGGCGCGGTCTGCGATGGCGGTGAGCGCTTCGTCGCTGAAGACCAGCTCGATGCCGTCGAAGGAGAAGAAGCGCTGGAACTGCTTGACCAGCGCGTTGCGCGGCTCGGTGAGAATGGTCATCAGGTCGTCGCGGGTGAGCTGGTGCACCGCGCTCATGACCGGCAGGCGCCCGATGAACTCGGGGATCAGCCCGTAGTTGACCAGGTCCTCGGGCAGGCACTGGCCGAAGACCTCGCCGGCCTCCTTCTCGGCCCTGGTCTCGATCGACGCGCCGAAGCCCACGCCGTTGGCGCCGGTGCGCCGCTCGATGACCTTGTCCAGGTTCGCGAAGGCCCCGCCGCAGACGAACAGGATGTTCGTCGTGTCGATCGAGAGGAACTCCTGGTGGGGGTGCTTGCGCCCGCCCTGGGGAGGCACCGAGGCGGTCGTGCCCTCGAGGATCTTCAGCAGCGCCTGCTGCACGCCCTCGCCCGAGACGTCGCGGGTGATCGACGGGTTGTCGGCCTTGCGGGCGATCTTGTCGACCTCGTCGATGTAGATGATCCCCGTCTCGGCCTTCTTGACGTCGTAGTCGGCGGCCTGGATGAGCTTGAGGAGGATGTTCTCCACGTCCTCGCCCACGTAGCCGGCCTCGGTCAGCGCCGTGGCGTCGGCGATGGCGAAGGGGACGTTGAGGATGCGCGCGAGGGTCTGCGCGAGCAGCGTCTTCCCGCAGCCCGTCGGGCCGAGCAGCAGGATGTTGGACTTCTGCAGCTCGATCTCCGAGTCGTCGGCCTGCATCATCTGCACGCGCTTGTAGTGGTTGTAGACGGCGACGGAGAGCGTGCGCTTGGCCTCGTCCTGACCCACGACGTAGTCGTCGAGCACGCCGTAGATCTCCCGCGGCTTGGGGAGGTTCTCGATGTCGAAGCTCGGCGGTGCGGTGAGCTCCTCGTCGATGATCTCGTTGCAGAGATCGATGCACTCGTCGCAGATGTAGACGCCAGGCCCGGCGATCAGCTTCTTGACCTGCCGCTGGGACTTCCCACAGAAGGAGCACAGCAGTTGCTCGTTGGAGTCCGTCGGTCGGGCCATCTCTCTCCCCGGTCGCTGCGTACCGCGTCCCGCCGAGCTAGTGCTCGGAGATGACCCGATCGATTATGCCGTACTCCACCGCTTCGGGGCTCGACATGAAGTAGTCGCGCTCGGTGTCCCTCTTGACGTCCTCGACAGGCTTGCCCGTGTGGTGGGCGATGATCTCGTCGAGGCGCGTGCGCAGGCTGATGACCTCGCGCGCATGGATCTCGATGTCGGTCGCCTGGCCCTGGAAGCCGGAGCTGACCTGGTGGATCAGGATCTTGGCGTTGGGCAGCGCCATGCGCTTGCCCTTTGCGCCGCCGCCCAGCAACAGGGCGCCCATGGACATCGCGATGCCGACGCAGATCGTCGACACGTCGGGCTTGATGAACTGCATCGTGTCGTAGATGGCCAGGCCCGCGTAGACCGAGCCGCCCGGCGAGTTGATGTAGATCGAGATGTCCTTGTCGGGGTCCTCGGACTCCAGGTGCAGGAGCTGGGCGACGATCAGGTTGGCGACCTGGTCGTCGACCGGGGTGCCCAGGAAGACGATGCGCTCGTTGAGCAGGCGCGAGTAGATATCGAACGCGCGCTCGCCGCGCGACGTCTGCTCGACCACCATGGGGACAAGTGGGGACATGCTCCTCGCTTCGCTTCGGGGTTCGGTCGCGGGCTCCTGCGCGAGCGTAGTGCTTCGGGGGTCAGCGTCAGGACCCTGGGGTCCACAGATCCCCGGCACCCGCGCCGGCCTGCTCCTTCTCTGGGGTCCACAGCACGTCCTTTGCCTTGGCCTCCTCCACGCTTATCGGCGTGGCCGCCTCGGCGATCAGCTCGATGGCCCGGCGCTGGGCCAGGTCGTCGCGCAGCGCGTCGAGGCGACCCTGGGAGCGCAGGCGCTCCAGGACCTTCTTGGGCTCCATCTCCTCCTCTGACGCACCGGCTTCGTCGGCGTGCGCCCGGGCGGCCGGCTCGATGGCCTCCAGCAGGTCGTCGTCGGAGACCTCGATGCCCTCGGCGGCGACGATCGCGGCGATGACCGCCTCGCGGCGAAGCTGCTGCTCGGCCTGCGGGCGGGACTCCTCGACGAGCTCCTCCTCGGTCTTGGCGGTGATCTGGAGGTAGGTCTCCTTGGCGATCCCCTGCTGGGACAGGGAGTGGACCATCTGCTCGAAGCTCTCCCGCGCACGAGCCTCGACCAGGGGCCCGGGGACATCGACCGAAGCGTTGCCCACCGCCGCGTCGAGCACGGCCTCGCGGAAGTCGGCCGCCACCTTGCTCTCGTCGGTGTCGCGCAGGCGGGAGGCGACGTCCTCGCGCAGCTCGTCGAGGCTGTCGAAGCCGGCGGCCTCGAGGGCCAGGTCGTCGTCCAGCGCGGGGAGGTGTTTCTCGCGCACGTCCTTGACGGTCACGGCGAACTGCGCGGCACGGCCCTTGAGGTCCTCGTTGCCGTAGTCCTCGGGAAAGGTGACATCGACGGTCCGCTCGTCGCCCGCCGATGCGCCGGTGAGCTGTTCCTCAAAGCCGGGCACGAGCATGCCGCGGCCCAGCTCGACCATCTGGTCGGTGCCGGCGCCGCCCTCGAAGGCGACGCCGTCCACGGTGCCCGTGAAGTCCATGACGACGAAGTCGGCGTCCTGGGCGGGGCGCTCGACGGTCTCGAGCTTGGCCAGGCGCTCGCGCAGCTGCTCGAGCTCGTTCTCGATCTCCTTGGCATCGGCCTCGGGTTCGCGGCGGCCCACCTCCATGCCCTTGTAGTCGCCCAGAGTCGCAGTGGGCCGCACGCCGACCTCGATGCTGAAGCTCAGCGGCTGGCCCTGGTCCGGGAGGCCGTCGAGCTCGAGGTGGGGATCGCCGACCGGCGCGATGGAGGCCACGTCGATGGCCTGCACGTACCAGTGGCCCATTCCGTCGCGCACGGCCTCGTCGAGCACGGCGTCGCGCCCGAGGCGCTGGATGATCACCCCGGGCGGCACCTTGCCCTTGCGAAAGCCCGGGATGCGCAGGTCCTGACCCAGGCGCCGAGCGGTGCGCTCGAGGTGGCGCTGGACCTCCGTGGGGTCGACCTGTGCCTCCACGCGCACGCGTGACTCGGGCAGCTCGGTGATGGAGGTGGTGATGGTCTCTGGCATCCGGCGGCCAACGATACCTTCACTCCGTGCACCGGCCCTCCCTCCCCACGCGCGCGGCCGCTTGGCTGGTCACCGGCCCGGTGGGCCATCTCGCGGCCGGCGTGGCCGACTGGGTCGAGCTGGCCGCGCGGCTGGGATGGGCGCGGCTGCGCGCCCATCCCGAGCACGACGCGCGATCGTCTAGCAGGTGACCGTCAGGTGGACGGGGCGGTCGCCGGGCTGATCGGGCCCGCCATCGCCGTAGGTACGCACGCGCACCGTGTTGTTGGTGTCGCCCTGGAGCTGGGCGCCGATCGGGCCGGGCAGCGGGTTCTGGCTGCTGTTGACCGTCGCGTTGTAGGCGCACGCGGATATGTCCTGCTCGAAGACGATGCGGTAGTCGCCGGTCCCCGCCCGCGTCGAGCTCGCCGCGCCGCGGTTTCCGACGAGCGTCCCGTCGGCGGCGACACGCGCGAAGAGGTTGGCCTGGCGCGCCGCGCGGTTCTCTATGTGGTGGCCCTCATGTCGCGCCGCACCCCGAGCCAGGGACCGGCGGAGCTCCACCCGGGGGCGTGACGGCGGCGGTCGGCGAGGCCTCGAGTGCTCACCGGCGGGCGGCGCTTACCAGCTCACGAGCTTCCAGATCTCGGGCAGGCGGGTGGCCTCGTCGGCGCCCACCTCGCTGAAGATCACGACGGCCCGCTTGAGGTGGGCCATGGCGCGGTCCTCATGGCCGGCGGCGTGGTGCAGGTCGGCCACGTTGTTCTCGAGCGCCGCTTCCCGGTGGCGGTCGCCGTAGCGCGCGCACAGCTCGAGCGCGCTCTCGGTCAGCTCCAGCGCCTCGCGCAGCGCGCCCGCGTCACGCTTGAGCAGCGCCAGGTTGTTGAGCGCCGCTGCCTGGGCCGGAGCGTCGCCCAGCTCGCGCGCCAGCGCGAGGCTGCGCTCGAGCTCCAGGAGGGCGGATCTCGGCTCGCCATCGTTTCGGGCGAGCACCCCGAGCATGTTGTGCGCCTGGGCTTGGGCGCGACGGTCGGCTGCGCCCTGGGCGAGCGCCAGGGCCTCACGAGCGAGCGCGGTTGCGCGCTCGGGCCTGCCGCCGTGGTACAGGGTCAGGCCGAGGTCGGCCTTGATGCGGGCACGGAGCCCCCGATCGTCGCCTGGCGCCGCGCCGAGGGCGGCCAGGAAGCGCGTCTGGGCGCGCTCCCACTCGCCGCGGCGATGGTGCACGTCACCGGCCTTGTGCTCGATCCGGGCGAGCGCCGCCGGCTCGCACTGCGCGGCGGCGGTCTCGTAGCTCGCCAGGGCGCCGACGTAGTCGCCCAGCAGCGTACGCAGATCGCCGCTTCGCTCGTGCACGCCGGCGGCGTCCGGATCGCCGAGGGCGAGCGCCGCCTCGAGGTGCTCGAGCGCGTCGGCATGAGCGTGAAGCGCCGCGGCGTGCTCCGCAGCCCGGCGGTGACGCTCGGCCGCGCCCAGGTGGTCTCCGGCCAGGTGCAGGTGCTGGGCAACGAGCGCCGCGCTCTCACCGTCCGGTCGCCGCCCCGACGACAGCGCAGCCGCGACACGTCCGTGGAGCAGGCGGCGCCGTGCCAGTCCCGTCTGCTCGTAGACGAGCGCGCGAAGCTTCTGATGCGCGAAGGCGTACGCGGGCTCGGCGCCCGACGACTCCGCCACCACGCCGCGGGCCGCCAGCTCCTCCAGCGCAGCGACCGTCTCCTCGTCGCTACGCCCGCTCGCGTGGCGCACCGTGTCCAGGTCGAAGGACCGCCCGATGGCAGCCGCGGCGCCGAGCACCTGGCGCGCCACGTCGCCCAGTCCCGCCAGTCGCCCGTCGAGCAGGCCTCGCGCGTGCGGGGAGAGCGCATCGTGCGCGGGCTCGCCTCCCGCGTGCACCGTCGCGAGGTACTCGGCCACGAACACGGGAAGGCCCTCGCTCTCGAGATGCACGCGCTGCCCGAGCTCGGCCGACCCCCCGCCGTGGTAAGCCGCCCGCACGAGCATGCCGACCTCCTCGTGGTCGAGCCGGGCGGGGTTCACGACCGTCGCCCTCCCAGCGTGCGCCAGATCCACGACCAGGCGACGTAGCCGATGGCCGGGTGGCAGCGCCTCGCTGCGCCAGCTCACCACCAGCAGCAATGCCCGTCCACGCAGCCTGCGGCCGAGGTAGCAGGCCGCGTCGACCGTGGCCGCGTCCGCAGCGTGGAGATCATCGAGCCAGACGACACCCGGCTCGGACCCTGCGCAGGCCGCGCTCAGCACGGCGGCGACCCCCTCCAGCAGACGTACCTGCGCGCCAGGGCCGTCGAGCGGGAGCGGGGCGGGAACGTCCTGCGCCAGCCCCGCGAGCTCGGGCAGGAGCAGCGAGGCATCGGCCAGACGCTGCGGCGAGACAGCGCCCGACCAGCCGCCGGGCCCGGGTTGCCTGACGGCCTCGCGCAGCAGCTCGACGACCGGTCCGTAGGGAAGTCCGGCCTCGTCGTGGTGGCAGCGGGCAGCGAGCACCACGGCCCCGCCGCCGCGCGCCCGCCTCGCGAACTCGGTTGCGAGGCGGGTCTTC
>JBBJOB010000135.1:0-5874 GCA_037721455.1 Solirubrobacteraceae bacterium
CGAGCGCTTCGTCTGACGTCGCCGGAGGTCCGAACTTGAGAGGACCGAAGGCGGAAGCCGTTCTCCACCGAAGCCCGCTCCCCGCTGTACGCTCAGCGCATGTGTCGCAACATCCGCACCCTCCACAACTTCGCCCCGCCGGCAACCGATGAGGAGGTCCGCTCCGCCGCGCTGCAGTACGTGCGCAAGGTGAGTGGCTCCTCCAAGCCGTCGCAGGCCAACGCCGAGGCCTTCCAGCGCGCCGTCGACACGGTCGCTGCCGCCACGTCCACGCTGCTCGAAGAGCTCGTGACGGCCGCGCCGCCCAAGGACCGCGAGGTCGAGGCGGCCAAGGCCCGCGAGCGGGGACGGGCTCGCGCCGCGCAGGCCGCGTAGACGGCGACGCCCTTCTGATTGCGCGGCCCGGCCTCGGGGCATGATGCCCAGCATGAGTATCGGTACAACCGTCCTGCGCGTCGTCGTCGGCGGCATGTTCGCCGGCCACGGCGCTCAGAAGCTTTTCGGCTGGTTCGGGGGCCACGGCCCCGAGGGCACCGGCCAGTTCTTCGAATCCTCCCTCGGGCTGGCACCGGGCCTACGTCAGGCGAAGACCGCCGGCGCGGCCGAGTTCGGCGGTGGCCTCATGCTCGCCACGAGCCTGGGCACGCCCTTGGCCGCCGCCGCGCTCTCGAGCACGATGATCACCGCGATCCGCAAGGTCCACCTCGACAAGGGTCCCTGGGCCAGCGAAGGTGGTTACGAGTACAACGCGGTGATCCTCGCGCTCCTGTTCGCCCTCACCGACGAGGACTCGGGCCTCGGCTGGGCTGTGGCACAGCTCGCCGCGGGCGCCGCAGGCTCCTGGCTGGCCACCGGCCCCCTCAACGAGGCCGCCGGCGGCGAGAACGGGCCCGGGGCCGCGCCCCCGGGCGACCCCGCCTCCACGGCCTAGCGGCGGCTCCTGACGACGTTCGAAGGATCGCCTCCTTTGAGGGGGCGATCCTTCGAACGCGGGTCAGGTCAGCGCCAGCACCCGCGCCGGGCCGCCGCTGCCGGCCTCGAAGGGAATGACCCCGACCACGAGCGTGGCGCCCGCCCGCGGGACGCGGTCGAGGTTGGCCACGCACTCCAGGCCGTAGCGGCCGGTGGGCAGCCACGCGACGTGGGCCGCGAAGTCGGCGGACGGGCCGATGTCCAGGCTGCCGGTGTCCATGCCCACCGCGCGCACCCCTGGCCGCTCCGCGATCAGGAACTCGCACACGTCGGCGCCCAGGCCGGGCGAGTGCAGCGTGCCCGACTCATCGACGTTGATGAAGGCTCCGGGCTCGTCGATGCGCGCGGCCCAGCCGGTGTCGACGAGGACCGCGCAGCGCTGCGGCAGGGGGCCGTGCTCGCGCTCCCAGGCCAGCACGTCATCGGGGCCCACCTCGAGATCCTCGTCGCGGGCCGCGCGGTCGCGCAGGTCGAGGACGGCCAGTGGCAGCACGAGATCCTCGGGGTCGAGGCGATCGACGCTGGGTGCGTCATCGGCGAAGTGCGAGGGCGCGTCGACGTGGGTGCCCGAGTGCTCGTCGAAGGCCCACGAGCGCACGTTGAAGCCGTCGGCGGCGAGCCGGAACTTGTCGGCCACCTTCACCGGGTCGTAGACCGGGAACAGCGGTGTGCTCGGGGAGAGGACGTGCGAGAGGTCGACGACCGCCACGGCCTCAGAACCCTACTTCGGTGCCCAGCCAGACGACGACGCCGACCAGGCCGACGCAGCCCAGCAGCGCGGCGGCCAGGCGGCCGGGCGGCGTGGGCTGTGCGGCGCTGGTGGCCAGCAGGTCGGCCTGCAGGAGCACCTCGCGCGCCGTTTCCAGGCCCGAGCGCGGGACGAGCACGTCGCGCGGGCCGGCGGCCAGCATCTCGGGTACGTCGAAGCCCCGCGTGCGCCGCAGCGTGGAGGGCACGCCCTCCTCCAGGAGGATGCCCTGGATCATCTCGGCCTCGGGCTGGTGGCGCGCCCCGGCGACCTGGACCAGCTCGCCCTCGCTGAGCTGGGGCTTCACTTTGCGCAGGTCGGGGTAACGCTCCCCGACCGGGTCGGGCTCCTCTCCCGCGCCCGGGAAGACAAGGGGGAGCGCGCAGCGCTCGCAGAAGCGCTCGTCGGCCGGGTGCTCACCGCCACAGCCGGGGCAGACGAGGGGTCCGCCGGTCACCGGACCTCCAGCTCCACCTCGGTCACGCGGCCCTCCTCGATGCGGAAGGTGCGCACCTCGGGCTCGTCGTGCTGGGTGCCCACGATGATCCACTCGACGCCGGGCCACAACGCCGCGAAGTTGACGTCGGTCTGCGAGGGCTCGGGGGCGCTGCGGGTGTGCGAGTGGTAGATGGCGCCCAGTTCCTCGCCGCGGTCCTCGATCTCGGTCATCAGCCGGTAGAGCTCCTGGGCGTCGACCTCGAAGCGCATGGGACTGGCAGCGGCGTTGGTGGCCGCCCGCACCTCCGTGGCGGCGCCGTCACGCACCGCCACCACCCCGCAGCACTCGTTGGGCGCGTCGGCGCGGGCGTGCTCGACGATACGCCCGAGCTGCTCGGGGGCGATCCTCAGGCTCAGCTCTTGGCCTCGGCGCGCAGCTCGCGGTCGCGATCGCGGTCGTCATCCTTGGCGCTGATGCCGGAGACGGAGTCCTTGAACTCGCGCATGCCGTTGCCCAGGGACTTGGCCATGTCGGGGAGCTTCTTTGGCCCGATGACGAGCAGGGCGATGATCAGGACGACGATGAGCTCGCCGGGGCCGATGTTGAAGGGCACGAGGGGGTCAGCCTTTCGGTTCGTGTTCGCAGGTCACTACGTGCCCTACCACCACACGGTTGACTCTAGATCCGCGATCTCGTCCACCGACTTGGTGTAGAGGCCGGACGAGAGGTACTTCCAGCCGTCGTCGCAGACGATGAAGACGACGTTGCCCTCGTCCATCTCGCCCGCGATGCGCACCGCAACGCGGGCGATCGCACCCGAGGAGACACCGGCGAAGATGCCCTCCTCCTTGAGCAGCTTCCGCGTCCAGACGATCGCGTCACGGTTGGTGACGACGATCTTGCGGTCCAGCACCGACAGGTCGATGATCGGCGGGATGAACCCGTCCTCCAGGGAGCGCAGGCCCTGGACGGGCTCGCCCTGCATCGGCTCGACCGCGACGATCTTCACGTGGTCGCCCAGTTCCTCCTTGAAGCGCCGGCCGTTGCCCATCAGCGTGCCGCCGGTGCCCAGACCGGCGACGAAGGCGTCGACGTGGCCGTCGAGCTCCTCGAGGATCTCCTTGGCCGTGCCGTGGTAGTGGGCGCCGGGGTTGGCCTCGTTGCCGTACTGGTAGGGCATGTAGTAGCGCGGGTCGGCCTCGGCCATCGCCAGCGCCTGGGTCACAGCGCCGTTGGAGCCCTCGGCCCCGGGCGAATAGGTGATGCGCGCGCCGTACATCTCCAGGAGCTGGGTGCGCTCGGGAGTGACGTTGTCGGGCATGACGACCTCGAGGTCGTAGCCCTTGCGCGAGCAGATCATGGCCAGCGAGATGCCGGTGTTGCCCGAGGTCGGCTCCAGGATGGTCTGGCCGGGGCCGATGAGGCCCTTCTCCTCGGCGTCCTCGATCATCGCGCGAGCGACGCGATCCTTGACCGAGCCCGTCGGGTTGGCCGACTCCATCTTGGCCCAGATGCGCACGCCCGGCTTGGGCGACAGGCGCTTGAGCTCGACCAACGGCGTGTTTCCGATCGCCTGGACGATGTCCCCGTAGCGGCCCCCGCAGGGGCGGGTCTCGAGGGGCGGAAGCGCCATCGCTTCACGAAATATAGCGCCGGGCGGCGCAGACCTCGTCAGGCAGCCGACGAATTGATAGTGATACGGACGACGGGGTAGTGCGCAGCAGCAGCTAAGCACAACGACGTGAGGAGCAAGACGATGTCTTTCCACACCGCCCCCCTCGGGCGGCGCAGGTTCCTCGCCCTGTCCGGCGCATCCGCCGCAGGGCTAGTCATCGCCGGTTGCGGCGACGACGAGGAGCCGGCGCAGACCACGCCCGCCGAGGAGCCGCCGCCCGAGCCGATGGCCGACGTGACGCTCGACTTCGCGACGACGGCCGGGGTCCTCAACTACGCCTACGCGCTCGAACAGCTCGAGGCGGCGTTCTACGCGCAGGTGAACAAGGAGTTCGAGGCCAACGGAGAGACCTTCCAGGCCCAGCTGCGCGACATCGGTGCCCACGAGCAGGTCCACGTGGACTTCCTGGCCGCCGTCCTGGCCGACGACGCCATCCCCGCCCTGGAGCCCAACTTCGAGACGGTGGACTTCTCCGATCGCGAGTCGGTGCTGCAGACGGCCTTCACGTTCGAGAACCTCGGCGTGGGCGCCTACAACGGCGCGGCGCGCTTCCTGGCCCGGCTCGCGAGCGAGGGCGACGAGCTCGCACCCACCGCGCTGATGGCCGCCGGCGACATCGTCGCCGTCGAGGCGCGCCACGCCTCGATCATCGGGGCCCAGCTCGAGCCGGAGCAGGACGACATGTTCGCGCCCAACGCCTTCGACCCGGCGATGCCGCCCGCCGAGGTGGTGGCGGCCGCGCAGCCGTTCATCACCCAGCGCATCGCCGTGACCAACGCCGACCCGCAGGGAGGCTGAACATGCCCCGTCTCAACCCCAACGCACTCGCAAACCTCGAGCCCGAGGTCGTCAACCAGATCGTCTCGCGCCGCGATTCGCTGCGGCGCATCGGCGGCACGCTGGCCGGCGCGGCCGGCTTCTCGGTCGCCTTCGCGGCCGCCTCGCGTGAGGCCTTCGCCCAGAGCGGCGGCATGCCCGAGCAGGTCGTCGAGGTGCTGCAGTTCGCGCTGACCCTCGAGCAGCTCGAGGCGACGTTCTACTCCATGGGCCTCGAGGAGGAGGGCCTGATCCCCGACGACGTCCGCGTGGTCTTCGAGACCATCGGCGGCCACGAGGACGAGCACGTCGCCTTCCTCGAGGAGGCCCTGGGCGATGACGCCGGCGAGGCGCCGGAGCTCGACTTCACCGCCGGCGGGATGTTCGACACGTTCGAGAGCTACGACACGTTCCTGCTGCTGGCGCAGGCCTTCGAGGACACCGGCCAGCGCGCCTACCGCGGGCAGGCCCCCAAGCTGGTCGAGGCGCCCGACGTGCTCGAGCAGGCCCTGACCATCCACTCCGTGGAGGCCCGCCACGCGGCCGTCGTGCGCAGCCTGCGCGAGCTCACGGGCTGGATTCCCCTGGACCAGCCCGGTGTGCCGGCGGCCATCGCGCCGGTCTACGCCGGCATGGACCTGACCGAGAAGTACGGCGTGGACCTGACCGAGGTCTCGTCGATCGAGGAAAAGCAGATCACCGAGGCCTTCGACGAGCCGCTGACCATGGAGGAGGTTCTGGCCATCGCCGGTCCGTTCATCGTGAGCTGACCCGCGCGCCTGCGGGGAGGATCTGCGGGTACGGTCCCCGGCGTGGCCGGCTGGACAACAGCGCAGATCCCCCCGCAGGCCGGGCGCATCGCCTTGGTCACCGGCGCCAACAGCGGCCTCGGTCTGATCACCGCGCGCGAGCTGGCCCGAGCCGGGGCGCGCGTGATCGTGGCCGTGCGCGACACCGCGCGCGGCGGAGAGGCGGCCGGGGCGATCCGCCAGGCCGTCCCGGGCGCGTCGGTCGAGGTGCAGCGCCTGGACCTCGGGGACCTGGCTTCCGTACGCGCCTGTGCCGAGACGGTGGCCGCACGCCACGACCACCTAGATCTGCTGGTCCTGAACGCCGGCGTGATGGCGCCCCCGCGGCGCGAGACGACCGACGGCTTCGAGTTGCAGTTGGGCACCAACCACCTCGGGCACTTCGCGCTGACGGGGCTGCTCGTGGAGCGCCTGC
>JBBJOB010000136.1:0-5858 GCA_037721455.1 Solirubrobacteraceae bacterium
CGTCGGCGGCGTCGGCCAGCCCGTCCTCGTGCAGCGCCCCCGTGAGGGCGATCGCGGCGCCCAGTGCGAGCACGGTGGCCGCCTCGGGCGGCAGCGCCAGCTCGGTGAGCAGGCGGGTGCCCCCGAGGGCGCCCCCCACGAGCAACCCGACCGCCGGGAACCACGCCGCGGCGCGCGAGAGCCGGGCCGCGTCGAGGGGCGCGGCGTCGCGGACGGGGATGCGCGTGAGGAAGCCCAGCGCCGCGCGGGCGTCGGCCAGGGGCCCCGACCACCCGCTCACCCGCGCCCCGCGACGCCCGCGTCGGCGAAGGTGGCCATGGTGTCGTGGGCGGCGGCGGCCAGGCGCAGGATGGCCAGCGCGGCGGTGGCGCCACTGCCCTCGCCAAGGCGCATGCCCAGGTCGAGCACCGGGTCCAGTCCGAGGTGCTCGAGCAGCGCGCCGTGGGCGGGCTCGGGGGAGCGGTGGCCTGCCAGCAGGCGGGGGAGCAGCGCGGGCTCCAGCGCCGCGGCGACGGCGGCGCCCGCCGTCGCGATCACGCCGTCGCAGACGAAGCCCAGGCCGTGCTCGCCGGCGCCCAGGGCCAGCCCGCACAGCACGGCGAGCTCGCCGCCGCCGACGCGGCGCAGCGCGCCCAGCGGGCCGCCCAGGCCGTCGCGGTGGAGGGCCAGCGCACGCTGCACGACCTCGCGCTTGCGTTCCAGACCCGCGGCGTCCACGCCCGTGCCCGGCCCGACCAGGTCCGCCGCCGGCCGGCCGGTCAGCGCGGCGGCCAGGCAGGTCGCCGGGGTGGTGTTGGCGATGCCCATCTCGCCGCCGACCAGCACGGTGATCCCGTCGGCCGCCGCCTGCGCGGCGAGCGAGCGCCCGGCGTCCACGGCCAGCGCGACCTCGCCCGCGGTCAGCGCCGCCTCGCGAGCGAGGTTGCGGCTGGGGCGCAGGCCGGTCGACCGCACGCCCTCCATCCCCTCGCCCGCGACCCCCGCATCGACAACGACCAGCGAAGCGTCCGTTTCCCGCGCGAGCGCCGAGACGGCGCCCCGCCCGGCCAGGAACACGGCCAGCATCTGGCGGGTGACGGCCTGGGGGAAGGCGCTCACCCGTTCCTCGGCCACACCGTGGTCCGCCGCGGCGACGACCACCCGCGCGCGCACGGACGGGCGAGCCGAGCCCGTCACTCCGGCCAGCCAGATCGCCAGCTCCTCCAGACGCCCCAGCGCGCCCGCCGGCTTGACGAGCTGGGCCTGGCGCTCGCGGGCCGCGCGCATCGCGGCGTCGTCGAGCGGCGCAATCGCGAGCGCGGGAGGGCGGTGCGCCGCCGCTGCTAGCGGTTCGCGCCCGGCTGCCACAGCGGCTCGTCGCCGGCGTTGGCGCCGCGGCTGAGGATGAACAGGAGATCAGACAGGCGGTTGAGGTAGCGCAGGACCTCGGGGTCGGCGTCCTCGACCAACAGCGTGCGCCGCTCGGCGCGCCGGCACACGGTGCGGCACACGTGCAGCGCCGCGGCGGCCGGCGACCCGCCGGGGAGGATGAACGACTTCAGGGGCTCGAGGCCCGCGTTGACCTCGTCGCAGCGCTCCTCCAGCCACGCGACCTGCGCGGCGTCGACCCGCAGGCGCCCCTTCGTCTCCTCGCCCGACGGCGGCACGCTCAGGTCGGCGCCGACGTCGAAGAGGTCGTTCTGCACCCGCGTCAGCCAGGTCGCGTACTGCGCCGGCAGCCCATCGACGGTCAGGGTGACCCCGATCTGCGCGTTGAGCTCGTCGACGTCGCCGAAGGCCTCGATGCGCGCGTGCGTCTTGGGCACCCGGCTCATGTCGCCGAGGTGGGTCTCGCCCGCGTCGCCGTGGCGGGTGTAGATGCGTGTGAGGTTGACGGTCATGGTCGGGCTGGACCGACGAGTCTGCCAGACTCGGCGGCGTCCTGAAGGCCGTCCTCATCAGCATCGTCGCGCTCGCCGCCCTGGCCGGCTGCGGGCCGGGCACGACGGCGTCGCAGGACGTCGCCCTCCTGGTCACGGAGGACTTCGGGGCGGGACAGCTCGTGCGCACCGAGCTGCCCGCGCAGGACGGCGAGACCGTCGCCGGACTGCTCGACCGCGCCGGGCGCCCGGACGACGCGGCGGCCGCAGGGAGCATCCACGTCAACGGCGTGGCGTCCGAGGACGGCCCGCAGGAGCGCGTGCGCCCCGGCGACCAGGTCTGGATCGACGTGCACGGCGAGGACGTCGCCGCCCCGCAGCCGGCCGCTGTCGTCGGCGCGTTCCCCGCGCCCTTCACCACCGGCGTGGGAGCCGATCGCATCCCCACGCGCGTGGAGTGTGTGGAACCCGGCTCCGAGCCGTGCCGGGCGGTCACCGAGACGCTCGTGGGGTTCGGCCTGCCGGCCGGCAGCGGCGCGGTGGGCAACTCCATGGCCGACGAGACCCTGCGCGTGCTCGTGGGCCCCTGGAGTCGCCTGCGCAACGCTGACGAGGCCGCCGATCTCATCGCGGCCGGGCCCGCCCGCTCGGGCGTCTACGCCCGGTTCGGCCGGGACGCCCGCAGCCTCGAGGTTCTCGATCCCCGGGGCCGCCCGAGTGAGACCCTCACTGCGGGCGCCGGCCTGATCGCCGCCACGCAGGTCCCCCTGCGCCAGCCGGTCTGGTTCGTCACCGGAACCGACGCGGCGGGAGTGCAGGCGGCGGCGCAGTCCTTCGGCCCCCAGGCCCTGGGCCAGAAGCTCGCGGTGGCCATCGCGGACGGTCGCGCACTGCGTGTGCCCTCGGTCACACCGCCCCGGCCCGACGCTCCCCCGAACGCCTGATCGGGTAGCTTGCCCCGCCACATGAAGGTTGGCGTTCCCAAGGAATCAGTGGACGGCGAGCGGCGCGTCGCCCTCGTCCCCGAGGTCGTGCGCAAGATGGTCGCCACGGACCTCGAGGTGGTCGTGGAGCCCGGCGCGGGCGAGGCGGCAGCGCTGCTGGACAGCGCCTACACCGACGCCGGCGCGACCGTCGGTGACGGCGCCTGGACCGCGGAGGTGGTGGCCAAGGTGGCCGCGCCGACCAGCGAGGAGATCGCCAAGCTCGGGCGCGACAGCGTGCTCATCGGCTTCCTGGGTCCGCTGACCCAGCCCGACACCACGCGCGCGCTGGCCGAGGGCGGCGTGACCGCGTTCGCCATGGAGGCCATCCCGCGCATCAGCCGCGCGCAGTCCATGGACGCGCTGTCCAGCCAGTCCAACGTCGCGGGGTACAAGTCGGTCCTGCTGGCCTCCGAGCACATGGGGCGCTTCTACCCGATGCTCATGACCGCCGCGGGCACGATCCCGCCGGCCAAGGTGCTCGTGCTGGGCGCCGGCGTCGCGGGCCTGCAGGCCATCGCCACGGCACGGCGCCTGGGGGCCCAGGTCTCCGGCTACGACGTGCGCAGCGCGGTGGCCGAGCAGGTCGAGTCGCTGGGGGCGAAGTTCCTCGAGCTCGAGGCGGGCAAGGGCGCCGAGGGCGAGGGCGGCTACGCGCGCGAGCTGACCGACGAGGAGAAGGCCGCCCAGCAGGAGGAGCTCACCGAGGCCATCAAGGGCTTCGACGTGGTGATCACCACCGCGCTGGTCCCGGGGCGCCCGGCGCCGCGCCTCATCGCCGCCGGCGCCGTCGAGGGCATGCGCCCGGGCAGCGTCATCGTGGACCTGGCCGGCGAGTCGGGCGGCAACTGCGAGCTGACCGAGCCGGGGCAGGTGGTGGTCAAGCACGACGTGACGATCGTCTCGCCGCTGAACCTCGCGGCCACGATGCCCGAGCACGCCTCGTCGCTGTACGCGCGCAACGTCCAGTCCCTGCTGGGCGTGCTCGTCGACGACGAGGGAGCGCTGCACCTGGACTTCGACGACGAGATCGTCGCCGGCGCCTGCATCACCCGCGACGGGGAGATCGTGCACGAGGGCGCCCGCAAGGCCGCCGAGGCCGCGACGGCGGGTGGGGCGAGCTCATGACCCAGGCGCTTCTGCTCGCGGCGGTGGAGTCCGGCGAGCCCTCCCGCCTGGTCACCAACCTCGCGCTGCTCGTGGTCGCCGGGTTCGTCGGCTACGCCGTCATCTCCAAGGTTCCCAACACCCTGCACACCCCGCTGATGTCGGGCACCAACGCGATCCACGGCGTCGTCATCCTGGGCGGCCTGATCCTGCTCGCCGGGAGCGCCGACCTGGGCGTGGTCACGTCGGTGATCCTCTTCGTGGCGCTGCTCTTCGGCGCGATCAACGTCGTGGGCGGCTTCGTGGTCACCGACCGCATGCTCGAGATGTTCAAGGCCAAGCCCGCGCCGCCCAAGGACGACGAGGCCAAGGAAGCCGCCACGTGACGCTCCTGGGCTCCTTCCTGACCGACGCGAGCTTCAAGACGGTCCTCTACATCGTGGCCATCGCGCTGTTCATCTACGGGCTGACCGGCCTCACGGGGCCCCGGACCGCGGTGCGCGGCAACCGGATCGCCGCCGTGGGGATGGCCATCGCGATCGTCGCGACGCTGCTGGTCGACCCGTTCAACAACGTGGTGCTCATCGTGCTCGGCCTGGTGATCGGCACGGCCATCGGTGTCCCGGCCGCCCGCCAGGTGAAGATGACCGCGATACCCCAGATGGTGGCGCTGTTCAACGGCGTCGGCGGTGGTGCCGTGGCCCTCATCGCCTGGGCCGAGTTCCGCGAGACCGACGCCTTCGCGATGGAACCCACCTACGTGGCGGTGTTCAGCATGTTCTCGGCCATCATCGGCTCGATCTCCTTCTGGGGCTCGAACATCGCGTTCGGCAAGCTCCAGGGGATCCTCAGCGGCAAGCCGGTGACGCTGGGTCCGCTGCAGCTCCCGGTCCAGGTCGTGGCGGGCGCGGCCGCGGTGGCGGCGGGGGTGGCCATCGTGGCCGGAGCGGAGGCCGAGATCGTCGTCATCGGCCTGCTGCTGGCGGCGGCGGTCTTCGGCGTCCTGCTCGTGCTGCCCATCGGCGGCGCGGACATGCCGGTGGTCATCTCGCTGCTCAACGCGTTCACCGGGCTGGCCGCCGCTGCCGCGGGCGTCGCGCTGGACAACCAGGCGCTGATCGTCGCGGGCATGATCGTCGGGGCCTCGGGCACGATCCTCACCCAGCAGATGGCCATCGCCATGAACCGGACGATCACCTCGGTCGTCGTGGGTGGCTTCGGCGGCGAGGTCACCGCGGACGCCGGCGCGGGCGCCGGCGGCGCGGAGGGCGGCACCGTGAAGTCGACGAGCGCGGCCGACGCGGCGATCCAGATGTCCTACGCGCGCCAGGTCGTCGTCGTGCCCGGCTACGGGATGGCCGTCGCCCAGGCCCAGCACGCCGTGCGCGAGATGGCCAAGGTGCTCGAGGACAAGGGCGTGGAGGTCAAGTACGCGATCCATCCGGTCGCGGGCCGCATGCCGGGCCACATGAACGTCCTGCTGGCCGAGGCCGACGTGCCCTACGAGCAGCTCAAGGACATGGAGGAGATCAACAACGAGTTCTCGCGCACCGACGTCTCGCTGGTCATCGGCGCCAACGACGTCACCAACCCCGACGCGCGCACCAAGTCCGACTCGCCGATCTACGGCATGCCGATCCTCAACGTCGACGAGTCGTCCTCGATCATCGTCCTCAAGCGCTCGATGAGCTCCGGCTACGCGGGCATCGAGAACCCGCTGTTCTTCAACGACAAGACGCAGATGCTCTTCGGCGACGCCAAGGGCAGCGTCGGCGAGATCACCTCCGAGCTGCAGGCCCTGTAACGTCGCCGGAGGTCCGAACTTGAGAGGACCGGAGGCGAAAGCCGTTCTCCCCGGAGGTCCGAACTTGAGAGGACCGGAGGCGAAAGCCACTCTCCTCCGCCCCGG
>JBBJOB010000137.1:0-5849 GCA_037721455.1 Solirubrobacteraceae bacterium
CGCAAGCGTGCCGAACCTGCGACGCGTAGCCCGCGGCCCCGCACGATGCGGGGCCGCGGGCCCAAGCGTCAGGCGCGCCTTGCGCCGGCGCCGCCGAAGCGGGAGCCGAGGCCGAAGCCGCCGCTGGTGACGCCCGCCAGCAGGACGACGATCGCGGCGATGATCGCGACGATGCTGGGAAGACCCAGCGCTGTGCACAGGAAATACGCCAACGCCGCCAGCACGATGGCGATGATGATGCCGATGGGGGACATGGGCTCGCTCCTCTCGAAGAATCGGTACTTCGTGATGATGCCCACAAGGCCGGCGCGCAAGCACCCGCTGGACGCCTGACCGAGGCGCGCCGCCTACAACACGATGCTCGTTCCCCCGGCGGCCAGCGACAGCCCGCCGCGGTCTCCCCCCGCGGCGAGCCAGCGGTCGGTGGCCTCGACCCGCATGAGGTCCAACGCGCCGTCGTCGTGGACGGGGTCATGGTGGAAGAGCGCGAGGCGCTTCGCGCGGGCGCGCGCAGCGAAGTCGACGGCGTCGCGGGCCATCGAGTGGCCCCAGCCGCGGGTGTGCAGGTACTCGCGCTCGGTGTACTGGCCGTCGTGGATGAGCAGGTCGGCGTCGCGCGCCAGCCCCAGGCCGCTCACCCACTCATCAGGGCCGCTGTCCATCGGCTGGCCCAGCGCCGGCTCGTGGTCGGGGATGTAGCACAGGACGTTGTCCCCGTCGGCGATGCGATAGCCGAGGGTCGGCCCGCGGTGGCTGACCAGCGCGCAGCGCACGCGCGCGCCCTCGAGATCGAAGGGCTCGCTGGGCGCGATCCGGAAGCGCACCCGCGCCGGCAGGTCGCGGATCTCCACCGGCGACAGCGGCGCGGAGAGGTAGCGGGCCAGGCGCCGGCGCAGCGGCGCACCAGAGGCGGGCGGGCCCCACACGGTCACCTCCGCGGCGGGGTCGAAGAAGGGCGCGAAGAACAGCAGGCCGTTGATGTGGTCCAGGTGCAGATGGGTGAGCAGTATGTGGATCGGCCGGCGCTGGCCGGCAAGCGCCGCGCCCAGCCCGCGGATCCCGCTGCCCGCATCGAGGACCACCCGGGCACCCTCCTCCAGGTCCACGGCGACGCAGGCGGTCTCGCCGCCGTAGCGGGCCATCCCACGGTCGGCGACCGGGATGGAGCCGCGCACGCCCCAGAAGGAGACCTTCACTCGACGACTCCCCCGGCGGGCCAGAAGACCACGATCGCGCCGCTGAAGCCGTCGGGGCCGATGAGCGGGACCGCGCTGGTCTCCACCGAAACAACCCCACCCCCGTCGCTGCGGATGCGAAAGCACCCGTGGGCGGGACGGTTCTCCTGCAACGCGGTGGTCAGCGGCAGCGCCTGGTCCACGCGCGGGTTGCCCTGCGCATCGACGGGCCCGATCGCGTTCCACTGCTCGCGGGTCAACCTCCCGGTCTCCTCGAAGCTGCGCCCGAGGATCTCCCCCGCCGCCTCGTTGTAGAAGAGCACGTCGCCCTGGGCGTCGGTGAGGAACGCGGCCACCTGGACGATGGAGATGAGGTTGCGCGCCAGGATGAGCTCGAGCGGCTGCTGGGGCGGCCCGTCGTCGGTCATCGGACCATCATTGCCCTTCAGGCCACCACCTGCAGCGCCTTGCCCATCCCGTTGAGCACCGCGCACCCTTCGGAGGTCACGGCGACGAGATCCTCGATGCGCACGCCGACCTGCCCGGGGACGTAGACCCCCGGCTCCACGGTGACCACCATCCCGGCCTCCAGCGCTGTCTCGCCGCGCACCGACAGGCGCGGGCCCTCGTGGACCTCCAGCCCCACGCCGTGGCCCAGCCCGTGGCCGAAATGCTCCTTGTGGCCGCCGGCCTCGATGAGGTCGCGGGCCACCTTGTCGACCTCCTTGCCCGTCGGGCCGGGGCGCACCGCGTCCAGTGCGGCCTGCTGGGCGCGCAGCACGAGCTCGTACACCCCGCGCGCGGCTTCCTCCAGCGGCCCGGTGGCGAAGGTGCGCGTGCAGTCCGACGCGTAGCCGTCGAGCTGGGCGCCCCAGTCGATCACCACCAGCGTGTCGGTCGGGATGGCCACGTCGCGCGGCTCGGCGTGGGGCAGCGCGCCGTGCGCGCCCGCGGCGACGATGGGCGGGAAGGAGGGTCCCGACGCGCCGAGACGGCGCATGGTCACCTCGATGTCGAGGGCGACCTCGCGCTCGGTGCGCCCGACGAGGCCGCGACCCAGCACCTCCTCCAGCGCGGTGTCCGCGAGCGCCGCGGCGGCGCGGATGCGCTCCAGCTCGCCGGCGTCCTTGACCGCGCGCAGGTCCTCGATCAGGCCGCCGGCCGCCACCAGCTCGACGCCCTCGGGAGTCAGCTCGTTCAGCCGTGCGTGGTCGCGCACCGACAGGCCGGCGTCGTCGAAGCCCAGGCGCAGCGGTCCGTCCAGGGGCTCGGCGACCTGCTCGAGGAGGTCCTGGTGGATCTCGCGCTCGAACGCCTCGCCGACCTGCTCGGCGGACTGGGTGACGTAACGGAAGTCGGTGACGAAGCGCCGCACGCCGGGCCCGGTGACCACGGCGGCATTGGAGCCGGTGAAGCCGGTGAGCCAGCGGACGTTGACGAGGTCGGTGATCAGGAGGGCATCGAGCTCACGCTCGCGCAGCACGGCGTCCACCCGCTCGACTCGCCCGGTCACGCGAGCGCCTCGCTCAGGTGCTCCAGCGCCGTGCGGTAGCCGTCGGGGCCCTCGCCGCTGACCGTCGCGACGCACAGGTCGCGGACCACCGAGGTGCGGCGGAACGCCTCGCGCTCCTCGACGTTGGACAGGTGCACCTCGACCGCGGGCACCCCGGCGATCTCCAGCGCGTCGCGAATGGCCCAGGCGTAGTGCGTCCACGCTCCCGGGTTGAGGATGAGGCCGTCGACGGTGCCGCGGGCAGCGTGCAGGCGCTCGACGTAGACGTGCTCGGCGTTGGTCTGGAAGCACGTCGCCTCCAGCCCCAGCTCGGTCGCGAACGCCGTGATGCGCTCCTCGAGCTGGACCAGGGTCAGCGCGCCGTAGAGCGCAGGGTCGCGCCGGCCGAGCTGGTCGAGGTTGACCCCGTGGAGGATCTCCACCCGTCGCGTCGTCAAGGCGTCAACTCTGCCACGGCGGCGCGCAGGTCGTCGTCGGCCACGTCTTGGCCATGGCGTACGTCCCCGGGCTCGGCGACCAGGACGAAGGGCGTGCGGGCGCCCGTGCGCTTCTTGTCGCGGCGCGTGAGCGCCACGACCTCGCCGGGGTCGACGCCGGCGGGCAACGCGACCGGGAGGCCCGCGTCGCGCAGCAACTCGCGCACCCGCGCGCGCAGCGCGTCCTGCCCGGAGAGGCGCATTGCCGCGAGGAGCCCGAGGGCGACGGCCTCCCCGTGGCGCAGCGCGCCGTACCCCGTGGCGGTCTCCAGCGCGTGGCCGACGGTGTGGCCGAGGTTGAGCACCTGGCGCCGGCCGCCGTCGCGCTCGTCGGCGCGCACCACCGCGAGCTTGGTGCGCGCGCATGCGAGGACCATGGCGCCGTCGACGGGCTCGCCGCACTCGACGCGCGCCCACAGCGCACCGCCCGCGATGAGCGCGGTCTTGACCACCTCGGCGTAGCCGGCGGCGCGCTCGGCGGCGGGCAGCGTGTCGAGGGTCGAGGGGATCACGTGGACCGCCTCCGGCTGGTGGTAGGCGCCGACGTAGTTCTTGGCCTGCGGGAGGTCGATTCCGGTCTTGCCCCCGTAGGCGGAGTCGACCTGCGCCACGAGCGTCGTGGGGACGTGGACGACGGGCACGCCGCGCTGGTAGGTCGCCGCGCAGAATCCGGCGAGATCGCCGACGACGCCGCCGCCGACTGCGATCACCCGCCCGGCGCGGGTCAGGCCGGCCGCGACCATGGCCTCCCAGACCTGCTGCGCGGTCGCGAGGGTCTTGTGGACCTCGCCGGGGCGGATGAGGATGGGCGTGGCGGGGAGGGCGGGCGCGCCGCCCGGCGCCGATGGGGCGTCCGGCGCGGGCGCATCGCCGGGCACCGGCGCGCCGCCGTGCGACGCCGCCGCGCTCCGCGCGAAGCGCTCCGCGTACAACTCCCCCACGATCTCGTCGCTCACAACCACGTCACCCTCACCGATCTCCGGCCACGCGCTCTCCCCCGCCCACACCGGGTACTCCCCCGAGGCGGTGTGGGCCCACAGCAGGCGCTCGCCCGGACGCAGCGCGCGCAGGGCCGGCCGCGCGCGCATCACGACCCCCCGGTCGACCGGGGGCAGGATCGCGTCGGCGGCGGCCTCGTAGGCCGCCTCGCGGCCGGTGTGCAGCGCGGCGAACGCCGCGCGGTCGCGGGTCAGCGGACGGTCGTGACCGGCCGCGCGGGCCCACGCCTCCTCCTCGGTCACCTCGAGCCACACCACGGTGTGGTCGCGCAGCGCCTCGCGCACGCGCGCCGAGCCCAGCGCGCCCCCGCCCAGCGCCACCACGCAGCCGCGGTCCAGCGCGCCCAGCACGACCGCCTCCTCACGCTCGCGGAAGGCCGCCTCGCCGGAGCGCTCGAAGTACGCGGCGATCGGGCCGTGCTCGCGCTCGAACAGCGCGTCGGTGTCCAGGGCGCCGGGGTCCACGGTCCGCGCCGCCGTCGACTTGCCGGCTCCCATGAAGCCGGTGAAGACCAGGGCGCGCGGAGCGGTCACGCGGCGCGGCGCCGCCAGTCGATGCGCTCCTGGTAGGCGCGCAGGGCACCGCGGACGTCGTCGATGCTGTCGCCCCCGAACTTGGCCCGGTAGGCGCTCGCGAGCACCAGCGCGACCATGGCCTCCCCCACCACGCCCGCCGCGGGCACCGTGCACGAGTCGGTGCGCTCGCGCAGCGCCTGCGCCGGCTGCCGGGTGGCGATGTCCACCGAGCGCAGCGGCTTGGTCAGCGTGGGCAGCGGCTTCATGGCCCCGCGCACCACGAGCGGCTCGCCGGTGGTCATGCCACCCTCCAGGCCGCCCGAGCGGTTGGTCTCGCGAAAGAAGCCGCGCTCGGCGTTGTGGAAGATCTCGTCGTGGGCGCCCGAGCCGGGCCGCGCGGCCAGGTCGAACCCGTCGCCCAGCGCGCAGCCCTTGACCGCCTGGATGGAGCAGATGGCCAGGGCCAGGCGGCCGTCCAGGCGCTCCTCCCAGCTCACGTGGGAGCCCAGCCCGGGCGCGAGGCCGAACGCCACGACCTCGAAGACGCCGCCCAGCGACTCGTTGGCCTTGCGCTGCACGTTGATGTGCCCGACCATCGCGCGGCTCGCCTCGCCGTCCAGGCAGCGCACGGGGTCGTCGTCGACGCCCTCGAAGTCCTCGAGCGTGAGCGCCTCGGAGCGCCGCGGCGCGTGCTCGGTGCCGATCTGCACGACGTGGGAGCGCACCTGCACCCCCAGCGCCGCCAGGAAGGCCCGCGCCAGCGCGCCGCCCGCCACGCGGGCCGCCGTCTCACGCGCGCTCGCGCGCTCGAGCACGTCGCGCACGTCGGTGAACCCGTACTTCCAGGTGCCCACCAGGTCGGCGTGTCCCGGGCGCGGGAGATGGACCTCGTCGACCGCCGCCTCCACCGGCCACGGGTTCATCCGCTCCTCCCAGTTGGCGTAGTCGCGGTTGTCGATGCGCAGCGCCACGGGGCCGCCCAGCGTGCGTCCGTGGCGCACCCCGGCGGTGACCTCGGCGCGGTCGCGCTCGATCTTCATGCGCCCGCCGCGGCCGTGGCCGAGCTGCCGGCGGGCCATGTCGCGGTTCATGGCCTCGCGGTCGAGCTCCAGCCCCGCGGGCAGGCCCTCGACGACAGCGGTGAGGCCGGGCCCGTGGGACTCCCCGGCGG
>JBBJOB010000138.1:0-5832 GCA_037721455.1 Solirubrobacteraceae bacterium
CGATCACCGGAACCGGTGAGAACGAGGTTTCGCCTTCGATCACCGGAACCGGTGATCTCCGGCGACGTTACGGTTGCGGCCCACAGGAGACGTAGGCGCGCAGCGTCCCCGCTCGTTCCAGCGGCGTGAAGCCCGGGCCTGGGACATTGGCCAGCCGGTCTGCTCCGTCGGCGAAGCCGTAGCGCTCCAACGGCTGCTCGCCGACGTAGAAGATGGCCACGCCGCGCTGCGGCCGGTCAGCGCGGGCGAAGGACGCGCGAGCCACCACCTGCTGCGCCGGCGCGTCCAGCAGCCAGCGCGCGTCGGGTACCAGGCGGTAGTTGGGCAGGCTCAGCGGGCCGCAGCCGCCCGCCTGGGCGACCGCGGGGGCAGCCAGGAGCGCCTCCAGGTCGCGGTTGATGCCCTGGACGAAGGCCACCTCGTCGCCCAGGCGCCCGAAGCTGGGCAGCTGCACGACGAAGAAGATCGCCCCGACCACGACCGCGCCCAGCGCCCCGTTGCGCCAGCGCGTGCGCCAGGGGTGGCCGCCGGGCAGGGTGGTGAAGCCGGCCACCGCATAGCCGGCGAACAGGCACAGGGCGACGACCGGCACGGTCAGGTAGCGCGGCAGGATCGACAGCCCGGCCAGGCCGGTGCCCACGAAGGTCACCGCGCCCGCGACCAGGAGCGCGAGCGGCACGACGAGGCGGCGCCACCCCAGCAGCCTGACCGCCAACGCGACGCCGAGCACCCCGGCCAGCGCGACCGGTGGCCGGGCGACGTCGGTCACGAAGGCCACGAACGAGCCCGGCACCTCGGCCAGTCCGCGCGGGCGGCCCAGCTCGTCGGCCAGCTCGCTGGTGGCGTTGAGCGAGTGCAGCGGGTTGCCGGTGACCGCGAGGTCCACCGCGGCCCACAGCAGCGGCGGCGTCGCCGCGAGGGCGAGGAAGGCCGCACGCCGACCCCACGATCGTTCCGGCAGCGACCACAGCGCGTAGAGCCCAGCGAGCACCCAGCCCTCGGGGCGCAGGAGGCCGGCGGCGACGAGGAGGAGCATCGGGCCCAGGCGCCCGCCGCCGCGGACGGCAACGGTGCCCGCCGCGTCCTTCTCGTCGCGCCCTCGCTCCAGCTCCCACGCCGCCGCCCACAGCACCAGGGCCAGGAAGGGCACGTCGACGTACGCGCGCATGGCGTAGAGCAGGAAGGCGAAGGACGAGCCCACGAACAGCGCGGCCAGAGCGCCGGCCCAGGGGCCGAACAGTGCCCGCGCGGTCCGCCAGGTTCCCCACGTCAGCGCGACGAGGGCGAGCAGCGTGACCGCCACCAGCGCCCGGTCCGCGCCCGTACCCAGCAGCCCGACGACCGCGGCGACGGCGATGTAGAGCGGGTGCTGGGTGGGCGCGGCGTAGACCTCGAAGCTGGGTGCACGGCCGTCGAGCAGCTCGCGCCCCCAGACCAGGTGGTAGTAGGCATCGTAGTTGGGGAACGTCGGGACGGCCAGCCACAGCCCCACGACGGCCAGGACGCCCACTGCGACCACGGCGGTCTCCACCCGCCCGCAGCGGCGCGTGGCCATCGGTGGCTCCTCGGGTGGGTCGCGTGGCGGTTCGTCCGGCGATTCGGCACGCGACTTGCCCGGCGAGGCCACTACGCCGGCTCGGGCGCCGGGACGGACGAGGCGCGCGTACTGCTGGCCGAGCCCGCCGCGGCTGCGGGCTCCTCCGCCGCCGCCCCCGCCTCGGCGCCGGGGCGCGCCAGGGCCACCCCCACGCCCAGCAAGGCCCAGGTCAGCGGATCCTCCAGGAAGGCGGCGTAGAGCATCGTGTGGGTGATGAGCGCCACGAACGCCGCGGCCACCGCGGCCCGCGCCGGGCTACGCCCCGCGCCGCGCAGCAGCCGCGTCAAGGCGGCGACCAGCAGCGCCAGGTAGACGACCAGCCCCGCCAGGCCCTGCTCGGCGGCGACGGTGACCGGGATGGTGTGGGAGGCGGCCACGGCACGGTCGCTCGAGGCGTCCAGCTCCGCGCGGTACTCGCGTTCGAAGGCACCCGAGCCCAGACCGGTCAGCGGGTCGCGCGCCGCCAGCTCCACCCCGCCGCTGATGAGGTCGTAGCGCCCGCTGGTGGCGTCGTCGAGGTTGGCGGTCGAGCCGAGGTCCAGCCGCAGGACCTGCGGCGCGAGCGCCACGAACCCGGCGCCGGCCACGACGAAGGCCAGCGCGACGGGCAGCGCGCGCCGCCAGCCCCAGCGCAGCGCGGCCAGCACGGTCAGGCCGACGAGCAGGCCGACGAAGGACGACTGCGAGAGCGTCAGCACCAGCCCACCCCACAGCACGGCCAGCACCGCCACCCCGGCCAGCGCTGTGCGCCCGCGCGCCGTCCACAGCAGGGCGGCGGCGACACCGAGCATGACGACGGCCAGGAAGCGCCCGAAGATGTTGGGGTCGAAGAACAGCGAGTTGATGCGGAAGTACTCCTCGACCTGGTTGGATGCGATGACCTTGGGGTTGAGCAGCAGCGTCCGGGTCGCGTACTCGTAGAAGCCGATCCCCACCAGCACGAGAGCCAGCACGGTGACCACGCCCAGGCAGCGCAGGGCCAGGCCGCGCGTCCATTCCAGCCGCGCCAGCAGGGCGAACAGCAGCGTGAAGGGCACGTAGAAGAAGACGACCTGCTCCAGCGCCGTATCCAGGTCGCTGGAATAGGAGGCCTGCACGGCGAAGAGCACGATCGAGACGCTCAGCAGCCACTCCAGGGCGCCGGGTCGCCGCAGGTGGTCATCGCCCTCCCCCTCGCGCTCGTCGACGGCCTCCCAGCCGCCGCGCCGCTCGGAGCGCAGGACGGGAACGGCCCAGGCCAGCACGCCGGCCCCGATGACCAGGTAGAGGGGCACGAGCAGGCTCGCGTTGGCGCCCCCGGCCTCGATCGGGATGCGCAGCGGAAGCACGGCCAGGGCGACGAGGGGCAGCGCGGTCGGGCGGCGGCGCAGGCCCCACGTCGCGACGGCGACCACGACCAGGGCCGCCAGCGCCGCGCCGGCGGCGACCAGCGGCTGCTCGCGCAGCACGCCGAGCTGGTCGCTGGACCAGACCTGGGCGATGAGCAGCACGGGCGTCAGCACCAGCGCGCCGAGCGCGCACGCCGCCCGCCCGCGCAGGCCGGGGGCCAGCAGAGCCCCGCCGGCCAGCAGCGTCGCTACGACGATCCCCGCGATCTGGAGGGCGGCCACTAGTGGTCGTCCCCGGGAATACGTGCCGTCGCTGGGCGCGATCGGCGCCGGCGGCCGCCGGAACGGTGCGTATTTGCGGGGGCGGCCACTAGCGTCCCAGCAGCGTCCACATGCGCCGCAGCAGGGTGGTCAGCTCGGGGTCGTCGCCTGCCCGCACAGGCAGCTCGGGCAGGCCGGTGCGCAGCACCAGGCCATCGCCCAGGCGCGCGCCGACGATCACGTTGCGTGCGCCCTCCTGGGTCACGGCCTTGGCCGCGAGCTGCGTGCCGCCGGCGAGGTCGAGTGTCTCCTCGAAGGCGCCGAAGCCCGCGAAGGTGCCCCCGGTGTCGGCGAAGAGCTCGAGGTCGTCCTGCGTGGCGGTCACCGTGGTGGGGACGCGGCGCACCGGCGCCAGGCGGGCGCCGAACAGGGTGCGCGGGGCGGCGGGGCGCGGCTCGATCACGCGGCTGGGAGTCACGCGGGCCGAGCGGCGCAGGGAGTCGGCCCCGGTGACGAGCACGCCGCCGCCGCGCTGCACGAACGTGCGCAGCGCGCGCTGCGCGTCGTCGGGCAGCCAGCGCACCTCCCCGGCCAGCACCACTCCCTCGTGGTCCTCCAGGCCGGGCCCGGCGCCGCGCGCCAGGGCGAGATCGGTCGTGATGTCGTAGCGCAGGTCCTCGCGGTCGAGCGCGATGAGCAGCGGGGCGCCCAGCTCGCGCAGGTCGCGCGGCAGCTCGCCGCCGGCGTAGGGGCGCCGGGTGTCCGCGGGGAGGCCGTGCTCGAGGGTGTCCGGCCAGCCGTCGCCATCGTCGTCGATACGGTTGCGCCCCTGCCAGGTGATCGCGGGCAGGACGACGAGGACGTCGCGGGCCTGCTCGCCCTGGACGTAGAACGGTGTCCGCACGACCTCGCCGCCGGGCGTGCGGGCCTCGAAGATATAGAGGCCCGACCTGCCGCCGGGCGCCTGGAAGCGCACGAGCCGGGACTGCGAGCCGCTGCCGTCCTTGCGCACCTCGCCCGAGCCCGCGCGGCGCACCTCCCAGGTGAAGTCGCCGGTGGCCGAGGCCACGGCGACCTGCATCGGCTCCTCTGCGGCCACGGGGGCGTGGGGCGCCTGGGCGGTGAGGTAGCGCACGCGGATGCCGCCGCGGCCCTCGAGGCCCTCGCCGTACCCGGGTGCGGGCGGAAGCTGGGCGACCGACTCGCCGATGTTGCCCGCCGCATCTCGCGAGCGGGCGACCACGAGGTAGGTGCCCGCCTGGACGGGCTCGCCCTCGTCGTCGGTGGCGTCCCAGAACCAGGTCTGCACCTGATCGCTGTCGGGTAGCTCGCGCGGCTCGATGACCTGCCGCGCAGGACGCACGTCGGTGCGCCAGACCTCCACCTCGCGGTTGTCGCCGGGGACCGACACGCGCACCCTGGCCGGATCGCCGTCGGCACTGGGCAACACCTCCGGCCCGGGGTCGTCTTCGGGGCCGATGGAGACGACGCGCGGGCTGGGGGGCACCGTGTCCTTCTCGACGGCGCGCGCGACGGTGATTGACCGGCCCTGGCGGCGCAGGGACAGGCGGATACGATATGTGCCGTCTGGCGCCATGGCGCCCTCGTCGGTCGTCCCGTCCCAGTCGAAGATCTGACGGTCGTAGGCCTCGGTCTCCTCGCCGTCAGCCAGGGTCCGCACCACCTCGCCGTCCTCGTCGACCACCCGGACGCTCATCTGGTCGTCGCGCTTGAGCATGAAGCTCCACCGGGCGCGGTCCTTGCGCCCGTCCTGGTTGGGGGAGAACAGCGGGCGGGCCTCGGCCTCGAGCACCAGCGACGGGGTCGCCTTGAGGCGCTGGGCGACGAAGAACGCGCCGAAGGTGGCGACGACCAGCAGCGCGAAGGCGACCTTGGCGACGCGGGTCACACCCAATCGCCTCCGGCGACCGGCGCACCCGCCCGCCTTCGGCGACGGGCAGGGGCAGGCAGGCGGTGCACCGAGCCGTTGGGTGGGCGGAGGGCCAGCGCGTCGGGCCCCAGGGAGTCGAGCAGCGCGGCGCGGATGGTGCCGCCGTGGCAGACCACCAGCGCGGGCCCGTCGACGGCGGCGCGGATGTCGGCCACGGCCGCGGCCACGCGCACATGCTGCTCGCCGATCGCCTCCCCGCCTGGGAAGCGGAAGGCCTCGTCGGCGTCGATCCAGGCCTGGTAGGCCTGGGGCTCGGCGGTCGCGACCTCGTCGTGCAGGCGTCCGGCCCAGTTGCCCACGTCGACCTCGACGAGCCGCTCCTCGGGCAGGGGCTCGAGGCCCAGCACCTCGCCGGCGATCGACGCGGTCTCCCATGCGCGCAGCAACGGGCTGGCGTACAGGGCGACGACGTGCTCGTGGAGCACCTCGGTGGCCAGCTCACGGGCCTGCGCGCGACCCGTGTCGTTGAGCGGGGGATTGCGGCGACCCTGAAAGCGCCGCGCGCGGTTGTCGTCGGTCTCCCCGTGACGGGCGAGGAGGATCATCGTCGTGGTGGAGCTAGTGGTGGTGTTCGCACATACGTGTCGTCGCCGGGGGTTGCCGGCGCCGGCCGCCGGAACGGTGCGTATGTGCGAATGCCGCCACTAGTGGTCCGTCCTGTAAGTCCGTGCGTGTTTGGGCGGTTGCCGGCGCCG
>JBBJOB010000139.1:0-5721 GCA_037721455.1 Solirubrobacteraceae bacterium
GCTGATCCCGACGACCGCTGCCCGGCGCCCCCGGCCGGGTCCATACACTCGACCGCCGTGTGACGGCCCGAGAAGAGGTGACCCGTGTCCACCAGTGAAGCGCCGGCCGTCTCGTCGGCCCGCTTTCGCAAGCGGATCGTGACCCGCGAGGCCCGTATCGGGGTCGTCGGCCTGGGCTACGCCGGGTTGCCGCTGGCCCTGGCCTTCGCCGAGGCCGGCTTCCCGGTCACCGGGATCGATCTCAACCGCGAGCGCGTGGACGCCGTCAACGCCGGGCGGTCCTACCTCGTCGACGTCCCCGAAAGGCGCTATGCCGACGCCGAGGGCCGCCTGAACGCCACCCGCGACTACGCCGCCGTCAGCGAGCTCGACGCGCTGACCATCTGCGTCCCCACGCCGCTGTCCAAGACCCGCTCGCCCGACCTCACCTACGTGATCTCCGCGGCCGAGTCGGTCTCCGAGCACCTGAACGCCGGCCAGGTGGTGATGCTCCAGTCGACCACCTACCCGGGCACCACGCAGGAGCTGGTGCTGCCCATCCTCGAGCGAGACGGGCGCCAGGTCGGCCGCGACTTCTTCCTGGGCTACGCCCCCGAGCGCGTGGATCCGGGCAATGTGCACTTCGACGTCCACAACACCCCCAAGCTCGTCGCGGGCATCACCGACGAGTGCCGCGCTCGCGTCGAGGCCATCTACGGGACCATCGTCGACACCATCGTGCCGCTGAGCAGCCCGATGGTCGCCGAGCTGGCCAAGCTGCACGAGAACACGTTCCGCGCCGTCAACATCGCGCTGGCCAACGAGCTGGCCCTTATGTGCGATCACCTGGACGTCTCGGCCTGGGAGGTCATCGACGCCGCGGCCACCAAGCCCTTCGCGTTCATGCCCCACTACCCGGGCCCGGGCCTGGGCGGCGACTGCATCCCGGTCGTCCCCCACTTCCTCTCCTGGCGCCTGCGCGAGTACGGCTACTCGGCACGCATGATCGACACCGCGCACGAGATCAACGCCAACATGCCCACCCACGTCGTGCACAAGATCGCCGACGCGCTCAACGCCCAGGGTCGGGCCATCAACGGCGCGCGGATCCTCGTCCTGGGCGCCGCCTACAAGGCCGACGTGCACGACACGCGCGAGTCGCCCTCCCTGCACATCATGCAGGACCTGCTGGCCCGTGGGGCCGACCTGCGCTACTGCGACCCCTGGGTGCCCACGATCGCGCTGGGCGACGCCGTCCACGAAAGCGTGGACTGGAGCGCCGAGGAGGTGGCCGGCGCTGACTGCGTGGTCATGCTGACCCCGCACAAGCACTTCCTCGAGCAGCGCCATTGGGAGCAGGCCAAGCTCGTGGTCGACACCCGCAACGTGGTCCCCGCCGGCCCCACTGTCTGGAGCATCTAAGCCTGGATCCACCGATTTCTCGCCTCTGCGGACGCCAGCAGAGACGATTGGTCGATCGGGTGCTCTGCGATTGTTCCTGGACGGGCCCTGAAGTCAGGCGGAGGCGTCGTCGGGCGCGACGACCTCCGCCCAATCCCACGGCTCGTCGCTCGCGCACGTCTCTCGCGCCTCCTCGGGCGCGACGGTGCGCACCGGTCGCGCCGCGTCGGGCGGAGCAAGGATCAGTTCGCCGACCCGCGTGGTGGTGCCCTCCAGGTCGAGCTCGTTGCCCGTCCCGGGAAGGAGGGAGCCGCCGCTGCGGCTCACCTCGACGACATGCTCGCCCGCCTCCAGGGAGACCGTGCCCAGCGGCTCGAACTGGCGTGGGTAGTTGCCCTGCCAGCGCAGCCGCTCGATCTCCCGGCCATCGACGGACACCGTGACGGTCCGCCCGAACGAGCCGCCCAGCCACAGGGCATACCGCCCCGCCCGCGGAGCACGCACCTCGTAGCGCACGAAGCCCGGGCCACGGGACAGCCACTGCCCCTCGCCCGCGTCGAGCCATAGCGGCGAGCGCTCGACGACGCGGAACGACCGCGCCCCGGGCGCCGGCGCGTAGGCCAGGCGGGCCTGGGGGCCGGCTTGGCGCAAGCGATCGTCGAGCGTCTCGCAGTCGGCAGCATCCCGCTCGCCGAACAGCGGCCCGAAGGGCTGGTGGAACACCACCTCGCCTGCGCCCTCCCGCCGCTTCCACACCTCGTAGTGGTCGGTGCGCTCGACCAGGGCGAAGTCGCTGGGCGGGCGGCTCGCGGTCGGATCGCGCCGGGTGACGATGAGCTGCCAGCGCGACAGGCCCTCGAGCGTGTACTCGTCGAGGTCGCGTTGGAAGACGATGCGCGGCGGCGCCTGCGGGCGCAGCGTGTCCTCCGAGCCGACGGGGTTGGTCAGCGCGACCACCCCCACGTCGCGCAGCAGGTACTCGGCGTGCTCCTCGAAGACCGGATGCAGCGTGGGCCCCTGGCCCTCGTAGCGCTCGGCGATGTCCTGGAGCTCGGCGAAGCGCTCGTAGGGCGCCAGCGAGGTGCCACGGTAGGCGAGGGCGTTGCCGGCGAGGACGGCCACGGCCACGAGGGCCCCCGCACCGAGCGCGAGCGGGCGCGTGCGCCGGCCGCGCGCCAGCGTCGCGGCGCCCGCGAAGGCCAGCGCCACACACAGGGGAGCCGTCGTGGTGATCGCCTTCAGCTCCACCCACGCGCTCCCGCGCCACAGCACGACGGCCAGACCCACCGCCCCGGCGACGCCGATGCCCACCAGGCCGACGTCCCGCCGCCCCAGGCCGCGCGCGAAGCCCAGCACCGCAAGCACGAGCACCGCGGCGGCCAGGAGCGCTGTGAGCGTCTCGGTGCCCGCCGCCTCGAGGGGAAAGCGATGGTCGGGCGTCAGCCACGGGCCGATGGCCGCCCATGCGGGCACCGGCGCTGCAAGGTTGCCCAGGTCCTCCGGCCCCCCGGCGCGCAGCAGCGGCGCGACCTCGACGGCCGCGATGCCCAGGGGGACGGCCACCACCACGAGTGTGGCGACGAGCCCCGCCGAGGCGCGCACCGAGGGCCGAGGCAGGCGCCGCGCGGCGATGAGCCGCGGACCGAGGCCGACGAGCAGGAGCACGGCGATCCAGGGCACGATCCCCAGCGTGAACACGGCGAGGCCTGCGACCACGGTCAGCAACAGGGGCGTCACCGTGGCCGCCGACATGCGCTCCCGGGCTCGCAGGGAGACCAGGAGGGCGGCGCACAGCGCGACCATGACCGCCGCGGCCAGCTCCTTGATGCCGCCCGTGATCCCGTAGGCGTAGAGGATCGTCGGCTGCGCGGCCACGCCAGCCGCCAGGGCCCGTCCCGGCCGCCAGGCGATCGCGCTGCCCAACAGGGCCCAGAGCGAGAGCCCGAGCGTCGCTCCCGTGAAGGCCAGGAAGCCCTGCCAGGCCCAGATCGGATCGAGGGCGGCAAGCTGTGCGGTGGCCCCGAGAGCCGCCGGCGCCCCGGCCGGATAGCCGGCACCGACCACGCGGGCAATCACCGCGTCGTAGGACGACTGCGGCGACCGGGGCACCGACCGTCCGTCGGTGACGAACTGCTGGGCCAGGTCGAGCTGGAAGGCCAGGTCGACGATGCGCGTGTAGCCGGTGAACCCGGGCTGGCCCGTGAGCAGGACGGGAAGAGCAATGGCCAGGGCGGGCAGCAGCGCCGCGACGGCGGGCCAGATCCATGCTCGCGGGGGACTGAGCCGGGTCAGGGCCCCCCCGCGCACGCCGACCACCAGGCCGCCCAGCGCGAGCGCCGCCATGGCCGGGGCGGCCAGCTCCGCCGTGGCGTCCAGGAAGGTGAGCACGGTCGCCACCACGACGAGGACCGCAAGGCCGACCGGGAGCACGAGCGCGGGCGGCATCGCGACGCCCGCGACCCGACGGACCAGCAGCCCGCACCCGCAGGCCAGCAGGGCGAGGACCACGGGGTAGATGAGCCACGCGTGCAGGAACATCACAGAGCGGCCCCGCAGCCGGGCGGGCCTCCGCCGCTCCAAGAAAGTCAAGGAGGGGCAGGCGAAGTGTAGGCAGGAGCCTGGCAGGGTCAGCCGGTATGCTGGCGTCTTCGGCGTGCGCTGACGCTGGCAGCGCAACCCCGGCGCACGTACCCCGTTCCTACCTCTTGGAATGACGTTCGGCGCCAGAAACCTCGCGATCGTGCCCGCCTTCAACGAGGAGGCCACCGTCGCCACCGTGATCGGCCGCATCCGCGAGGCCCGACCCGACTTCGACGTCCTGGTGGTCGACGACGGCTCGTTCGACGACACCGCCGCCCTGGCCGAGCAGGCGGGGGCTCGGGTCGTGCGCCATACCTACAACCTGGGGATCGGCGGCGCCGTGCAGTCGGGCTTCCTCTACGCCCGCGAGCAGGGCTACGACCATGTCGTCCAGGTCGACGGCGACGGCCAGCACGAGCCCGCCGACATCGGCCGGCTCTTCGCGGCCATGGACGAGGACCCGACCGTCGACGTCGTGTGCGGATCGCGCTTCCTCAGCGCCGACATGCGCTACCCCGCGCCGATCAGCCGCCGGACGGGCATCCACGTGTTCGCCAAGCTGCTCTCCATGCTCGTGGAGGGCCGTGTGAGCGACCCCACCTCCGGGTTTCGCCTCTACAACCGCCGCGCCATCTCCCTGTTCGCCCGCGACTACCCCCACGACTTCCCGGAGGTGGAGGCGGTGCTGATGCTTCATCACCACCGCCTGCGCATGCGCGAGGTCCCCGTGCGGATGTACGCCCGGGGCGGCGGAGCGTCCTCCCTCAACGCCGGCAAGTCGGCCTACTACATGGTCAAGGTGCTGCTGGCGCTGTTCATCGGCCTCGCGCGCCGGCGGCCCGTCCCGGGCCCCGGCGACACCGGTCACGCCGTGGCGAGCTAGGAAACGGGCATGGACGACCGCATCCAGATCCTCTCGATCATCGGCGCCGCCGGCCTCCTGCTCGTCGTGCTCGAGCTCGTGCGCCGCCGCGCGCTGCTGGAGCGCTACGCCCTGCTGTGGCTGTTCAGCGCGCTGGGGCTGCTCGTGTTCGCCATCTGGCGCGACGGGCTGGTGGTGCTGGCCGACGCCGTGGGCATCGCCTCTCCACCCAACGCGTTGTTCACCCTCGCCTTCGGCGCGATCCTCGTGCTGCTGCTGCACTTCTCCGCGGCGGTGTCGCGCCTGGCCGACCGCTCCAAGCTGCTCACCCAGCGCGTGGCGCTGATGGAGGAGCAGCTTCGCCGGCTGCGCCAGCAGCCCGACGCGTCCGAGAGCGACGACACGACGGAGCAGGCTGAGGAACTCGACCCCGTCTCGATGCGCTGATCCCACCGGAGGACCACCGTGACCCAGACCACACCTGATCGCCGCCTGACCATCAACGGCCACGAGATCTCGGACGCCACGCCGAGCTACGTGATCGCGGAGATCGGCCACAACCACCAGGGCGACCTGGATCAGGCGATGCACCTCTTCGACGAGGCGCGCCGGGCCGGCGCCCACGCCGTGAAGATCCAGAAGCGCGACAACGCCACGCTCTACACCCGCGAGGCCTTCGACAAGCCGTACGAGAACGAGAACTCCTTCGGCCCCACCTACGGCCTGCACCGCGAGGCGCTGGAGTTCGGTCGCGCGGAGTACGAGGAGCTGATCGCCTACGCCGGGCGCATCGGCGTCACCTTCTTCGCCACCGCCTTCGACCTGCCCTCGGCCGACTTCCTCGCCGAGCTGGACATGCCCGCCTACAAGATCGCCTCGGCGGACCTGCGCAACGTCCC